>VBMG01000036.1 GCA_005878485.1 Methanobacteriota archaeon
AGGCGGCGATGCGGATGATGCCGCCTCCGGGACTTCCTCCCATGGAGCCGCCGCAGCCTCCTCTCCGCCCGCCCGGTGGCTGAGCCCCCGGTGAGAGCGGGGAACCGTCCGCGCGGACTCGAGAAGGTGCCGCGGCTTGCGGGGCAAGTTCCGCGTGACCGCGCTCCGGCTCCCTTAGCGTGACGGCGTCGCGTGGGAGTCGATGATCTCCACGCCTTGGCCGGCACGGTACGACAACCGGAATCCGAGGGCCACCTTCCGGCGTGCGGACTCCACCGCCGGGAGGAGTGGCTGGCCGAGTGCCAGGTAGGCGGCCGTCGAGGCGGCGAGGGTGCAGCCGGCCCCGTGGAGTTCCTTGTGCAATCGTCGGCCACGCAGGTGGCGGATGCGCTCCCCGTCGTAGAAGACGTCCACAAGGGGGCCCCGCATGTGCCCCCCCTTCAGGAGGACGGCTTTCGGGCCGAGACTCCCAATCGCCCGTGCCGCGGCATCCATGTCGTCCACGGTCGCGATTCGAATTCCGGAGAGCCGTTCGGCTTCTTGACGGTTCGGGGTGACGAGCGTCGCTCGCTGCAAGAGGTGGTCCACAAGAGCCCCGCGGAAATCGTCTTGCTCCAACCTCGCGCCGACCGTGGCGACCATCACGGGGTCGACGACGACCGGGAACCGTGTGCGCCGGAGCTCGTCGGCGACCGTCCGCACGATCGCCGCGGAGAAGAGCATGCCCGTCTTCGCCGCGCGCACGTCGAAGTCCTCCAGAACGGCGTGGAGCTGCTTCCGGATCTCCGTCGTCGGGATCGGGAAAATGGAGCCGACGGTCCGCGTGTTCTGGGCCGTCACGCAGGTGATGACCGAGGTCCCGTGCACACCCAGGGACGCGAACGACTTCAGGTCCGCTTGGATCCCGGCCCCACCGCCGGAGTCGCTCCCCGCGATTGTGAGCGCCGTGCGCACACGCGCGCCCATGGAGGCGGCGGGCTTAAGGGTGACGCGGGACGCTCGCCTGGGGTGCGGGCGGGACACCGTTAAATAGCGCGTGGCTCATGGAACGAGTCGATGCGGACGCGCAGCGGTCACATCAAGTTCGACAAGAAGGTGAAATGGAAGAACCTCGCCCCGGCGTTCCGCCCCCTCTTCCTGAAGTTCCTAGAAGAGACGCAGCAGATGCCAGAGGACGCGGAGAGTCTGGATGTCCTCCTCGAGGAGAACCTCCGGGACCTTCGAAGCAATCGGAAGCCCGAAGGGTACAACCGGGACGCTGTGATGCGGATGATCTTCCCGATTTCGAACCAGGTCGAATTCTACGTGTACGGGCGCGGAAAGACGATCGAGGTCGCCCGCGTCACGGAGCAACTGAGCCGCGTCCTCCAGAAGTACCGGCTGAAGCACACGATCGAGTGGGACCAGCTCAAGCTCCTCGCGGATCGGAAGGAAGCCTAGGTCTCGAACGGCGTTTCACCCGACCAGCGAGACGGTCTCCAGGACCGAGTACAGGGCCCCCTGCGGGGTGAGGACGCTCTTCTTGAGGTGGATGCGGTCGACCCGGTGCGACGCGAAACGGTCGTCGTGCCGGCTTGTCAGGACCTGGCGGACCCGATCGAGGTCCCGATGGCCCTTCACGCGCGCGAGCGTGACGTGGGCTTTCCAGTCGCGTCGTTCCGGCGGGAAGCCGAGCGGTTCCAGGGATGTTTCGAGCGTACGCGCAATCCGTGCAAGTGGCTCCGCGCCTTCCACTCCCACCCAGACGACGCTCATCCGCGAAAGGGATGGGAACCCGCCCGTCCCGCGAACCGAGACTTCGAAGGGTCGTACGCCCGCGCACGCCTCCCGAATCGCTGTGACGATCTCCGGGACGAGTCCCTCCTCCGTTTCTCCGAGGAACTTCAGGGTCAGGTGGAGCTGCTCCGGACCGACGACCTTCAGCGAGGCGCTGGCCCGCCGGAGCTCATCCGCGAGGGCCGCGAGCGGGGGCGATGGCGGGATGTCCACCGCGATGAACCCGCGGAACGTCATGGACGGGCGCCATCCGGTTCCGCGGCGACTCTTGCCTCCGCGATGAATCGACCCCGGTCGTCGAAGCGTCCGCGGAGGTGGCCTTCTTGGACCGCGGTCTGTAGGATTTTCTCGGCATCGTCCTTCGATACGGAGAGTTCCGAGGCGAGGTCCTGCAGGTCGAAGGCTCCGCGAGAGATGGCGAACGCGGCGGTATGTGCGAGGGCGACGTCGCGTGCCCGGAGACCCCGCGCGTATCCCAAGATGTACAGACCGGGGACGAGAAACACGACCGCACACAGAGCCGCCGCCGCGGCACTCAGCGGTTGGATGAGCGCGGCCCCAACCGCGGCGAGGATCCCGGCCACGCCACCGATGGCCAGCGCGACCGTCGCGACGAGCTCGTACCACGTTTGGCGTTTCACGCGCTTCCCGCCCAATCAGTCGGCCACGAGCGTCCCATGGAACGGCTCGCCGAGGATGGCCGCCCGCAACGCCTCCCGGTCGCGTCCGTGGACGACGCTCAGCGGCGTTCGGTCCCGCACGAGGACCTGGGCCGCGACCGGGTCGAACACGATGCTCGGCCCGGCGGCCGAATGACCGCTCCCTGCGAGTCGGACGAGGTCCTCAAAGCGGATTCGCTCGAGGAGACGCGCATCTGGATCCTTGTTCGGGTCCGCGGTAAATACGCCCGCCACCGATGTCGCGTTCACGATGCGGGCGGCGTGCACGAATCGAGCCAGCGATGCGCTCACCCGGTCCGTGGTGTGGCCCGGCCGCGTGCCCGCCATGAGGACGATCGGGAAGCGACGCGCGAGCTTCGCCGCCTGCGAATACGAGGTGGCCGGCTCGCGGTTCGCACGTCCTTCGAGGGCCCCCGCGAGGAGGCGCGCGTTGAGCCGCGTGACCGCGATCCCGAATTCATCGAGGGTCCGCTCGCCGATCCCGAGCGTCCGGCCGGTCTCGATGTAGTACCGAGCAATTCGGCCGCCGCCCGTGACGACGAAGAGCTTGACGCGGGCGGATAGGTCGCGCAACAACCGCGCAAGATCGCGGAGATGGCGCGCGTCGTCCTCGGCCGGAACGAGCACCGAACCGCCGACCGAGACGACGACTTTCTCCATGCGGATGCAGTCTCGACGCAAAAGGTAATGAACGATAAATAACTGTGTGGTGCGAACTATGAGCGAAATGTCCGGGATGGACAAGTACAAGTTCCGACGGGCCCTCGAGCACGTCGAAGAAGCGGTAGGCCGCGGCACGGAACTGGTCAGCGTCTACGTCCCGCCGGGCCGGCCGATCTCCGACGTGACGAACTACCTGCGGGGCGAGTTGTCGCAGTCATCGAACATCAAGAGCGCGAGCACTCGGAAGCACGTGACGCAGGCGATCGAGTCGTCGATGCAGCGGCTCAAATCGTACCGGATGCCGCCACCGAACGGCCTCGTCGTCTTCACGGGACACAAGCAGATCGGCGCGGACCAGACGGAAATGGTCGCGTTCGTCCTCGAGCCGCCGGAGCCGGTCACATCGTTCCTGTACCGCTGCGACTCGAAATTCTACACGGCGCCGCTCCACGAGATGCTCACGGAGAAGGACCTCTACGGGCTCCTCGTGATCGACTGGAGCGAGGCGACCCTGGGCATGTTGCGCGGCAAACGGATCGAGGTGATCAAGAACCTCCAGTCGCAGGTCCCGTCGAAGCACCGGATGGGCGGGCAGAGCGCGCGGCGCTTCGAACGGGGCCACGACATCGCGGTCCACGAATGGTACAAGAAGATCGGAGAGTTGCTGACGGAAGCGTTCCTGAGCCAAGCGGACCTGAGCGGGATCATCATCGGAGGCCCGGGGTACTCGAAGGAAGAGTTCGCGACGGGTGAGTACGTCCACCATGAGCTGAAGAAGAAGATCCTCCCCACCTTCCTGGACACGGGGTACACCGACGAGTACGGGCTTCGCGAGCTCGTCGAGAAGTCGCGGGAGATTTTGAGCGGCTTAGACTTGATGCGCGAGAAATCGCTCGTCCAACGGCTTATGGAGGAGATCCGCAAGGCGGACGGCGGCCTCGCCGCGTACGGAGAGGACCAGGTCCGGCATGCCCTCCAGCTGGGCGCGGTCGAGACCCTCCTGATCTCGGAAGGCCTTCGGAAATCCCGCCTCAAGCTCCGCTGCGCGAACGGGGACTGGGAAGGCGAGAAGACGGTCGCCGAGGACGGCGAACTCCCGACGTGCCCGAAGGACGGTGGTGCGCTCACCGTCGTCGAGAACCGGGATTTGATCGAGGACCTCACCGCGACCGCCGAGGGCATGGGCACGTCGGTGGAACTCATCTCGAAAGATTCCGAGGAGGGCCAACTCCTCCTGCGCGCGTTCGGAGGCGTCGCGGCGATCCTCCGGTATCGGGTGACGTGATGGGGCACGACCCCTGGGCGGATCTTCGCGAACAAGCGGAGCGCATCCGCCACTCGATCGAGTCCAGCTTAGGGGTGACCCGACCGGGTATCCTTCAGGAAGCCCCCGAGGACCGCGGCCTGTTCGCGCTCGCCGCGCACGGGTGGGCCGCGGAACTGAAGGCATCGCCCGCCTCCATCGCGACGCGCGCAGCCCACGTGGCGGTCGTCCCGCCGTATCGCGCCCTCAAGGCCGACGGCCCCTACGTCAACTTCTCGGTCGAACCCGGCGCCTTCGCGGAACACGTCCTGGCATCGGCCCGCTCGGCGAGCGAGTCGTACGGGACGTCACCACCCCGGAAGGAGCGGGTGTTGCTCGAGCACACGAGCGCGAACCCGACGGGACCGTTGAACGTGGGACGGGCGCGCAATCCGTTCGTCGGCGACGCCTTGGTCCGCCTGATGCGGATCGCGGGCTACCCGGTCACGAGCGAGTACCTCGTGAACGACATCGGCCGCCAGATGGTCCTGCTGTACTGGGCCGTCACCCATCTGCCCGTGGACTCGTCCGATCCGAACGAGCCGGTTGAGTACCGCTACGTGAAGCTGTACCAGAAGGCGAGCGCGCAGCTCGAGGCCGACGAGGCCCTGAAGCAGGAGGTCGAGCGGCTGACCCAGCGCTTCGAGCGGGGCGACGTCCAGCTCACGAAGGAGATCCGCAAGGTCGGGGAGACGGTCCTGGCGAGCGTCCTGGACACGCTGCGCCGCGTGAACGTGGGCTTCGACTCCTTCTTCTGGGAGAGCGACGCGATCCTGGACGGGAGCGTTCAGCGGGTAATTGCGCGGCTGATGCCTCTCTCAAAGGAGGAGGACGGCGCGCGTTACATCGATCTGAGCGCATTCGGCCTCGAAGGGGACGCTGCGAAGTATCTCTTCGTCCGCCGCGACGGGACGTCCCTCTACACGACGCGCGACATCGCGTATCACCTGAACAAGATGGGCCGGTGCGACATCGCGATCGACCTCATCGGCGAGGACCACAAGCTCTCGTTCTTGCGGTTGAAGGCGGCGCTCAAGCTCATGGGCGTTCAGTGGGAGCCGGAGACGATTTTCTACGCCTTTGTGAACCTCCCGGAGGGCCGGATGTCGACCCGCAAAGGACGGGGCGTCTACCTCGACGACCTGATCGACGAAGCGATAGAGCGTGCGTACGCAGAGGTTGCGAAACGGCGGGATGACCTCTCGGAGGCGAAGAAGCGGGAGATTGCGGAGACGATCGGCATCGGTGCGGTCCGGTACAACATCGTCCGCGTGCAAGCGGAGAAATCGATCATGTTCCGGTGGGAGGAGGCGCTGAACTTCGAGGGCAACTCCGCGCCGTTCCTCCAGTACGCGCACGCCCGCGCGTGCAG
>VBMG01000021.1 GCA_005878485.1 Methanobacteriota archaeon
CGGGAGCCGAAGCTGTCTCCCGCGGCCCTGAAGGAGGCGTACCGCTACCTCGTCATGGTCCGCATCCTGGACGACCGGATGCTTTCCCTTCAACGCCAAGGTCGCATCGGCTTCTACGTGCCGAGCAAGGGCGAGGAAGCGTGCCAAGTCGGCAGCGCGATGGCCCTCGAGAAACGGGACTGGGTCTTCCCCGCGTACCGCGAGCCGGGCGGCGCCCTCGTCCGGGGCCTCCCCCTCGAGACCATCATCGCCCAAGCGTACGGGAACGCGAAAGACCCGCAACGGGGTCGACAGATGCCGAGCCACTACGGATCCAAGGACGTCCATCTCGTCACGGTGTCGAGCCCGGTCGGCACCCAGATCCCCCAGGCGGTCGGCGCCGCCTGGGCCGCGAAGATCCGGAAGGACGACATCGTCACGATGACCTACTTCGGTGACGGCGCGACGAGCGAGGGCGACTTCCATGCCGCGATGAACTTCGCGGGGGTGTTCAAGGCACCGACGATCTTCTTCTGCAAGAACAATCAGCTCGCGATCTCGGTCCCCGTCACCCGTCAGACCGCGGCAAAGACGCTTGCACAGAAGGCGCTGGCGTACGGATTCGAAGGCGTCCGCGTGGACGGGAACGACGTCCTCGCGGTGTACGCCGCGACGAAGGCCGCGGTCGACAAGGCGCGCACCGGCGGCGGCCCAACCATGATCGAGGCAGTGACGTACCGGATGGGCCCGCACTCGTCCAGCGACGATCCCACCCGGTACCGCTCGAAGGAGGAGCTCGATGCGTGGCAGAAGCGGGACCCGATCGACCGGATGCGAAAATACCTCGAGCTGAAGGGCCTCTGGTCCGAGG
Organism: Methanobacteriota archaeon; assembly: GCA_005878485.1. Taxonomy (GTDB): domain Archaea; phylum Thermoplasmatota; class Thermoplasmata; order RBG-16-68-12; family RBG-16-68-12; genus RBG-16-68-12. The sequence continues at coordinate 851 of VBMG01000021.1, forward strand.
CCGACGACGCGAAGCTTCGCGCCGAGTTGGAAGACCTCATCCAGGCGACGGTCCGCGAGGTCGAGCGGCATCCTCCGCCGCCAATCGAGAGCCTGTTCGAGGATGTGTACGCGGAGATGACGCCGCAGATCAAGGAGCAGATGGACGCGTACCTCGCGAGCGGGGAGCGCCGCCGGCCCGAGATGATGGACCGGTTTCCGCTGTGAGTCGCATGGTCGACCCGATGCGGGCGGAGCGCGTGACCTTGCGGGATGCACGCACCGTCACGATTCGGCCCTCCCGAATGGGGGACGCGGAGTCCCTCATGCGGAACGCGAACCTCGTCGGCGCCGAGGCGGTCTACATCCTCTTGGACCACATCGAGGATATGGAGGCGGAGCGGCGCTGGCTCGCGGCGTTCGATGGCGTTCACAACGTCCTGTTCGTCGCCGATACAGCGGGCGAGATCGTGGGCTCGGCGGACTGCGACGGCGGGAACTTTCCGAAGACGCAGCACGTCGGCGGGGTCGGCATCGCGATCCGCGACGGATGGCGGGAAGTCGGCCTCGGACGGATTCTGATGAACCGCATCCTGGAGTGGATGCGCGTTCGCGGTTTCAAGAAGGCGGAGCTGTGCGTGTTCGCCTCAAATGCCCGGGCCCGTCGCCTGTACGAATCCCTGGGCTTTCTCGAGGAAGGAGTCCGTCGCCGTCGCGTTCGCATCCGAGACGCATATGATGACGAGGTCCTGATGGGCCTCTGGCTCGGTGACTGAGGGGCCAAGCGGAATCGTAACATCAGTCTTATCCCACGTTCCCAGTTACCTCGGTCGGGGAGTCCCTTATGGCCCGAAAGGCGAAACGCGCAGGGAGACGAAAGCAAGCAACCGCAAGAAGGCGAACGGCCGCGGCCCGCGTGAGCGCGGTTCCGCGCGGGATGCACACGGTCACACCGTACCTGGTGATCGGTGGAGCGGCGAAGGCGATCGAGTTCTACAAGAAGGCGTTCGGCGCGAAGGAAGTGTCCCGCCAACCGATGCCGGACGGCACCCTGATGCACGCGATGATCCAGATCGGCGACTCGATGATCATGATGTCCGATGAGTTCCCGGGAGGCGACTCGAAGTCGCCGACCTCCGCGGGGGCGACGACGGCGAACCTGCACATCTATTCGAAGGACGTCGACAAGCTCTGGAATCAGGCCGTCAACGCGGGGGCGAAACCCACGCTGCCGCTCGACAACCAATTCTGGGGCGAACGGTACGGGAAGCTTCAGGATCCGTTCGGCCACATCTGGTCCGTCTCGACGGTCGTCAAGATGAGCGCGTCGGAAAAAGAAGCGAAGCGTCAGGCTGCAATGGGGATGTTCGAGAAAGGCGAACACGCCGGCTTCGAATAGTCGCCGATGTAGCCGTCTCCCGAATCTAGCTTTATACGCGGCATCCGCTTGCACCGCTGCGTGACCATCGAGGCCCTCCGCGCAGAGGACGTGCGGAAGGTATACCACAGCCGCGGCTCCCCCGACGTCGAGGCGTTGCGGGGTGTCTCCCTTGCCCTCCGACAAGGGGAACGGATCGCACTGCTCGGGCGTAACGGCGCTGGGAAGACGACGTTTCTGCGGATCACCTCAACCCTCCTCCTCCCGACATCGGGGCGGATCGAGGTGTTCGGCCACGATGTCGTCAGCGCGCCGGAGGACGTCCGTCCCATGATTGCGGTCGTCCCCCAGGAAGGCAAGCCGTTCTTCCATCTCACCCCGCGAGAGCAGGTGTACTGCTACCTGCGGGCCCGCGGATTCTCGAAGGAAGTCGCGAGGTCGCGGACCGAGGCGGCCCTCGAGAAGATGGGGCTCGGGGAGGTCGGGGATCGCCTGAGCGTCACACTCAGCGGCGGCCAGAAACAGCGGGCGATGGTCGCGACCGTCATGGCGACGGAAGCGCCGCTCATGTTCCTCGACGAACCGACGATCGGCCTGGACCCGTTCGCACGGCGGGCCGTATGGGACATGCTGCGAGCGTTGACGCGGAGGGGATCGACGGTCCTGCTCACGACGCACTACCTCGATGAGGCGGAGGCGCTCTCCGAGCGGCTGTACATCGTCGAGGAGGGGCGCATCCTGTTCGAAGGAACGGCGGAAGCGGCGAAGCGGCAAATTGGCGGGACCTTGCGCGTGTCGATCGAGAACGGAGGGAACCATCGCGAACTGTTCGCCTCGTTTGGCCAGACGGTCGCGGAGGGCGCATCGTTGCACGTGATCACGGAGCCGGAGCGGATTCACGAGGTCATGGACGTCGCGCTCCGCAACCGGTTGTCGGCCACCGTGGGGCCGGTGACCCTCGAGGAGGCATTCCTCACGATCGTCGGGCGCTCGATCGACGCGGAGTGAGCCGATGGCGTTCGGGCTGAAGTGGTCCGGTTCCGGGATGTTCCTCGCGACGGAAATTCGCGTGCAGCTCCATGAGTGGCTCGCAATCGTGACGGGGACCCTCACGCCGGGAGCGCTGATCGTGTTCGTGGCAATCCTGGCCCCGGAGCTCCTTCCGGTGACTGTCATCGGCGCGCTCGTCTATTCGATGTTCCTGATCGGACAACGCGTGCTCAACGAGGCCGCGTACATCCGGATCGACCACAAGCTGAACGAATTGTACCACGCGAGCCCCCTCTCGCCGGAGGGATATTTCGTCGGCATCGCGGGCGGCATGCTTGTGGCCTATCTTCCCCCTAGCCTCGTCCTCGTCGTGATTCTCGAGATCCTCCACCCGCTCCCCCCGCTCGGATGGCTGGTCCTCGCGGCGAGCCTCATCGGCGTCTGGTTGGTCTCTTCGACAATCGGATACGTCGTCTCGACGCTCTTCAAGGACATGAAGACGATCTGGCCCTACTCCGCGCTCCTGACGAACCTCTTCGGCGTCGTCCCGCCCGTGTTCTATCCGCTCGGAAGAGTGGCGATCGAGTGGCGGTCCGCCGTGCTGCTCCTCCCAACGAGCGCGGCCGCGGCGCTCGTCGATGCGGCGGCCGGTCTCGACCCAATCACGACCAACGAGGCGATCCTTGCGGCGGGCGCCCTGACCGTTGAGGCCATCGCGCTGTTCGCCTTCGGAATTTATTGGGCTCGGCGGACCGCCCGGGAGCCATGACGATGGCGACCGATGTCGCGCGCGCGGAGCAGCCGCACCGGGGACGCGTGCTCCCCGCGTGGGCCTGGATCGGGTGGCGGTGGGTGTGGCGCAGTCCCGCCGCCGCGATCGTGCCGCTCCTCCAGCCGTTCTTCTTCCTGTACTTCCTGCATCTCATCGCGCCGGAGAGCTACTTCCCGCTGCAGGTGGCGGGCGCCATGCTGTTTTCGACCCAGAACATCGGCAGCTGGTGCCTGGCCGATTCCGCCGTGTTCCGTATCGAACTCCACCTCCAGGACATCTTCGTCGCGTCGCCGCATGACAAACTCCACTATTTGTTCGGCGTCGCGTTCTCGAACCTCATCCCCGCCGCGCCGGCGCTCATGCTGCTCGCGGTGATTCTGGCGATGGTCACCCACGTTACCGTCGTAGGGTGGATCGTCCTCGTCGCGTGCATCCTGACGGTTTGGGTGTTGTATTCCGCGATCGGGATCGCGGTATCGAGCCGGCTGCGAAGCCAACGGGAGGTGTGGCCCGTCGGCAACTTGATCTTCACGCTCCTCGGGATCCTATCCCCGTTGTACTATCCGCTCTCGAAGCTCCCGCCGGTCTGGCGGGAACTCGCCCAACTGTTGCCCGCCACCTACGCGGCGCTGCTCGTCCAAGGCACCCTCGGCCTCGATCCGGGCGCCGCGGGGAACCTCGCGGTCGATGCCGGCTTGCTCGTCCTATCGACGGCCGTCGGGCTCGTCGTTGCTTGGCGACTGTACCAGTGGCGGGAGCGGTGACTTCGGAATCGAATCAATCAAGGGCGGCGCCCGCATCCCACTTTACTTGGCCAGCCTTGACACGGCGCCTGCGACGGCCGTCCCGACCTCGCTGCACTTTGCGGTCCCGCCGAGGTCGTACGTGAGCGTCTTCCCTGTCTTGAGAACCCCTTCGGTGGCCCTCTCGACCGCGGTCGCCGCTTCTCGCAGGGTCTTGTCTCGCTTCCTCCGTCCAAGCCAATCCAGCATCATCTGGACGGCCAGGATCATTGCAATCGGATTCACCTCGTCCTTCCCGGAGTGCTTCGGGGCGCTCCCATGGATTGGTTCGAACATCGCGTGCTCGTCGCCGATGTTCCCGCCGGCGGCCATGCCGAGGCCGCCCTGGAGGACCGCAGCGAGATCCGTCGCGATGTCCCCGAACACGTTCGTCGTCACGGCCACGTCGTACGCCTCGGGGGACCGAAGGAGCCACTGCTGAAACGCGTCGATGTAGGCGTAGTCTTTCTGGATCGTCGGATAGCGCGCCGCGACCTCGTCGTAGACCTGGCGGAAGAGCTTGCAGCCCGCGGTGACGTTTGACTTGTCCACGCACGTCACCCGCCGCTTCTGATCCGACGGCGCTCCGTTCCGTTGCTTCGAGAGTTCGAACGCGAATCGGATCACGCGCTCGGCCCCCTTCCGCGTGATCACGCGGCTGTCCACCGCGAGTTCCTTGACGCCGCCGCGGTCCAGGAAGCCGCGGGTCGGCGTGTACAGCCCCTCCGTATTTTCCCGGACGATGACAAAGTCCACCTTCCCCGGTTCCCACACCTGCTTGAACGCGTCGTGGATCTTGTGTCGAACGTTCGGATAGAGTTTCGTCGGGCGCACGTTCGCGTACAGGTCCAGTCCGAACCGAAGGCCGAAGACCACGCCGACGCCCGCGATCTCGCCGTTCGGGAGGACCGCCTCCGGCAGCCCGACCGCTCCGAGTAGGATCGCGTCCGCGGCCTTGCACGACTCGAACGCGCCATCCGGCCATTCTTCGCCCGTATCGAGGTAGTGCTGTCCGCCGCATGGGAAGGGGACGAGATCGAATGAGAGGCCGTACGCCGTCCCGACCGCCTTCAGGACCTTGACGCCCTCCCGGACCACCTCGGGCCCGACGCCATCCCCCGCGAGGACGACGATCTTGAAGGCCATCGAGTCGCCGGAAGGGGATGGCGAGCATAAGGATTCGGAGGCCACAGCGGGAGAAAGAGAGCACCTCATCGGTTAACCTTGTTTAAGGTTAATCCAACTGCCGATTCGTTTGGGTCGCGATGGCCTTTTCTGGAGGCGAAGCGTGCCACAACCCGATGCCCGACATGCCGCCTGCGTCCCTCCCGCCGGATCTCCCGGTTCCACTCGACGACGGGGCTTGCGATCATCTCGCCGGAGCCCGCCTCCCGAACGTTGCCTTGCGTTCCACGGCGGGCGGTTCCGTTAACCTCGCCGACGCGCGCGGGACCCTGGTCGTCTTCGTGTATCCGCACACCGGGCGGCCCGACACCCCGACGCCGAAGGAGTGGGACCTGATTCCGGGAGCTCGAGGGTGCACTCCCGAAGCGTGCGCCTACCGAGACCTTCACGCGGATCTGCGAGGACTCGGGGCGAAGGTGTACGGCGTCAGCATCGACCCGCCGGAGTGGCAACGGGAGGCGGTCGAGCGACTCCACCTCCCGTTCGAACTCCTCAGCGATCAGAATCGATCGTGGTCCAGACCCCTCCGCCTGCCGACCTTTGCGTTCCAGAATCAGATCTTCTTGAAGCGACTCACGCTCGTCCTGGAGGGCAATCGAGTGAGGAAGGTGTTCTACCCCGTCTTTCCGCCGGACCGGAATCCGGCGGACGTGATCAAGTTCCTCGGTTCCGATCTGAGGACGATCAGGTGAGAGCCGGCGACGATTTCTGTGCGAGCTCCTTCCGAAGCTTCGGGACAAGCCCTCCCGCCTCGAGGATCTCGAGCACATTCGGCGGGAGCGCGGTGAATCTCATGATCTCGCCCGATGGAAGGCGGACTTCCCCGCTCGCCAGATCGAGCTCGATCCCATCGCCCGGCTTCACGCGGTCCCGGAGCCCCGCGCATTCGATCACGGGAAAGCCTAGGTTGATTGCGTTGCGGAAGAAAATTCGGGCGAACGAGTTCGCGAGGATCGCGGCGATGCCGAGGGTCCTCAGCGCAATCGGGGCTTGCTCCCGGCTCGAGCCGCATCCGAAGTTCGCTCCCGCGACGATGAGGTCGCCGGGCTGCACCTTCTTCGCCCACGTCGGATCGACGGCCTCGAACGCGTGTTCGGCGAAGATCTTCGGATCCGTCGTGCCGAGGTACTTGCCCGCGATGATGTGGTCGGTGGAGATGTCATCGCCGAACGTCCACACGCGTCCCTGGAACCGAGTCTGCATGGTCAGACCTTCCGCGGGTCCGTGATCTTCCCGCGGATCGCCGACGCGGTCACGGTCCATGGGCTCGCGAGGTACACCTGGGCCTGCGGCGATCCCATGCGGCCGGGATAGTTGCGATTCGTTGACGAGATGCACACCTCGTCGCCCGCCAACACCCCGAGGTGGCCGCCAAAACACGGTCCACAGGTCGACGAGGTGAACGTCGCGCCGGCATCCAAGAACACCTCGACGAGGCCCTCCTTGAGTGCCTGGCGGTAGATGATCTGGGACGCGGGCGTGATCTGGAAGCGCACCCCGGGTGCCACCTTCTCCCCCCGCAGGAGGTCCGCGGCGATTCGAAGATCCTCGATTCGCGCGTTCGTGCAGGAGCCGAGGAACGCGACATCGATCTTCGTCCCTTCGACGTCCTCGACGGGCTTGAGGTTCGCCGGGTTCGACGGGCACGCGACCTGCGGGCCCATCCCGTCGACATCGAACGTGAACGTCTTCGCGAAGGAGGCATCCTCGTCCGACTCGATCGGCTGGAACGGAACGCCCGGGTGGGCCAGGTATTTCTTCGTGATCGAGTCCGCCTCGATCATGCCGACCTTCGCGCCCATCTCCGTCGTCATGTTGCACAGGACAAACCGCTCGTTCATCGGGAACTCTTTCACGGTGGGACCGGTGAACTCGACCGCCGCATAGCGTGCGCCATCGTCCCCCGTCGTCCCGATCACCTTGAGGATGACGTCCTTCGCGCCGGTGCGGTCCGCGAGTTTCCCGCGAATCTCCACGCGGATCGTCTCGGGAACCCGGAGCCACAACCGGCCGGTTGCCATCACCGCAGCCGTGTCCGTCGCCCCGATTCCCGCCGCGAACGCGCCGACCGCCCCGACCATGTTCGTATGGCTGTCGCTCCCGATCACGAGATCCCCGGGATGGGCGTAGCCCCGTTCCACGATGAGCTGGTGGACGATGCCATGGTCCCCGACGTCGTGGAAACGCCGGATCCCCTGCTTGTGGCAGAAGTCGCGGATTGTCTGGTGCATCTTCGCGATCTCGGGCGTCGGCGGCGGAACCCAGTGGTCGAGCGTGACGACGATCTTCTCCGGATCCCAGACTTTCATTGTGCCGATCTCGTTGAAAGGCATCAGGGCCATCGCGAGCATCTCGTGCATGTAGAGCAGGTCGACGTCCCCGTCGACGATCTGGCCGGGGTGGACGGACTCGGCATGGCTCGCGCGCGCCAGGATCTTCTCCGACATCGTCTGGCCCGTCATGGGACCGGCGGGAAGCACAGGTACGGGGCGACCTATAAACATGGCCATCGACGGCCCCAAGGTTTTACCCGACGGCCGTGATGCCCTCGCGAATGGCGACGAGTTCCACGCGGAGCGCGGCCTTCGCGATGCTCTGTATCATCTGGGGATCCACGTGGCTCGCGATCCGGATCGGCCTGGAGGGCGCGCCGCCCTTCCTGTCCGCCTCCCTGCGGTTTGCCGTCGCCTCGGTCGTGCTCGTCCTCCTGGCGGTCGTGTTCCGATCGAAGTGGCCGCAGAACCGGACCGAGTGGGCGCTCGTCGGATTCGTCGGCGTGGTCCTGTTCACCGCGGACTACGGACTCATCTACTGGGGCGAGAACAACGGGGTCGAGAGCGGCCTCTCCGCGATCCTGTTCGCCACCTTTCCCCTCCAGACCGCCCTCGTGGCGAACGCTTACCTGAAAGCGGAACGCTTCACCGCGCAGAAGCTGCTGGGGATCGGCGTGGGCTTTGGCGGCGTCGTCCTGATCTTTCGCAGCCAACTCGGGACCGCGGGACTCGAGAAAGTGTTCCCCATGCTTTCAATCGTCCTCGCGGCGACGTGCGCCGCGTTCGCGACGGTGGCCGTGAAACGGTGGGGCCACGACACGGAACCGATCAGTTTCAACGCGGCGGCGATGGCCGTTGGTGCTGCCGGCTTGGCCACCGTCTCGCTCACCACGCGCGAGCCCTGGGGAATTCCAACGTGGCCACAAGGCCTCGGCGCGATCCTCTACCTGGCGATTGCCGGCTCCGTCGTCACATTTGTGGCGTGGCAGTGGCTGCTGAAGGAGATGCCAGCGACCTCGATCTCCTACATCGCGTTGATCATCCCGATCGTGGCGGTCTTGCTCGGGGCGACTCTCGGCAACGAGACGTTCGACGTGATTGACCTCGGGGGCGCCGCGATTGTCCTCCTCGGCATCTACGTCTCGACCTCCCGTCGCGCGGCCGCTTTCGCCCGCGCAACGATCGGTCAAGCGCTCGCCGGCCCTGATCCCGCGGATCCACCGGGCCGAAAGACCTGAGGCGAATCACTTCGCCGCGGTCTTCGGAGCGACCAAGCCCGCCTTCCGAGCGAGCGTCCAGAACTCGTCGTCGGTCACGCCACGCCGCCGCTCCGCCCGTTCTCGGAACGAGGCGACGAAGGCTTGCTGGTCCCCCTTCGAGCGCGCCTCCGCGAAGTCTTTGATGAGCTGCACGAGCGTCGCGACTTGGTCCGACGTCGCCTCGACGCCGCGGCCGCGAAGCTTTTCGGCGACCGCGAGCGACCCGGTGTGCTTGCCGAACACGAACGTGCGCTGCCTCCCGATCGTCTCCGGCTGAATCGGCTCGTACGTCGCGGTGTGCCGGATCACCCCGTGGGCGTGGATCCCCGACTCGTGGGCGAACGCGTTGTGGCCCACGAGCGGCTTGTGCATCCCGACCCGGATTCCGCTGAGCGTCTCGACGAGCTGCGACACCTCGAAGATCCGAGAGATGTCGATGCCCGTGTCGTAGCCGTACAACGCCTCGAGCGCCAAGACGAGTTCCTCGAAACTCGCGTTCCCCGATCGTTCGCCGAGGCCATTGACGCAGGTGTGCGGAACCGCGACGCCCGCCTCGACCGCCGCGAGGCTGTTCGCCACCGCGAGGCCGAAGTCATTGTGGCCGTGGAACGACAGCTCCGTCGGCTTGAGGCGCTTCCTCAGTTGCCCGAAGAACCACGTGATCCCGGGCGGCGTCATCACGCCGACCGTGTCGCAGACGACCGCGCGGTGCGCGCCCGCCTCCGTGCAGGCGTCGTACAGGTCCACCACGAACCCGAGGTCCGCGCGGAACGTGTCCTCGGTGACGAACGACACCGCAACGCCGTGGGAGACGGCGTATTCCGTCTCCCGGACCGCGGCCTCCTTGACCTGTTCACGGGTCATCGCGAGCTTGTGCTTGATGTGCAGGTCGGACCCCGCGGTGAAGAGCGCAATCTCGTCGACGTCGCACGCGAGGCACGCATCGACGTCCTTCCGGACCGTCCGGGCCGCGCCCATGACCGTCGCCTCGAGCCCCGCGCCCGCGACCATCCGGACGGCGCGCGCTTCTTCCTTCGAGACGACCGGGATCCCGACGTCGATGATCGGGAGGTGAATCTCATCCAAGAGGGTCGCAATCCGCAGTTTCTCCTCGGGCGTATACGCGACCCCGGGCGTCTGCTCGCCGTCCCGCAACGTCTCCTCCCAGATCCGGATGCCTTTCGGGACGAGGGCCGCGAGGCCGGCTTCGATGAGGTAGTTGTGGACCAGCGATTCTTCTGGAATCTTCGCTCCCCCGCGGGATCGACCGTGGTAAGGCCGGCGACGGCTTGAAGTCACGCGTCGTCGGCTTTATCGGCGCACCGGCCGTTCGTGCGGCCGTGCCGCGCCCGATCAAATCGGGCCTCGAGTTCGAGGCCGCGTTCCCGGTGAAGGGACGAGTCCTCGAAGTGATCCTGTGCCCCGATTGCGAAGCGGAAGGATACATCCGGATCCGCGTCGCGAAGGATCCGAAGAAAGGATGGTCGTACGACGCGAAGGACGCCAAGAGCTTCGTGGACATCTACGGCCTCGACCCGAGGGACTCGTACCTCAAGGTCCGCGCGGGCGAGTGGGCGGAAGGCCGCGTGGTCGCCTTCGGGTACCTGAAGCGCGTCCGGTCCCGGAGAATCGAGATGGGTGGGCCCGTCCTCCAGAGCGGAGCGCGGCTCGTCGGCGCGATCCACGTCGATGGAACCGTGGAGATCGACTTCGGGCTGTTTCAGGCCCGGCTGGCGTTCGAGGACGAAGAGCAGCGCCGCAAGATCCTGAAGGATGCGGGCATCAAGGACGGTTCGTACGCCGCGACGGATGTCGGCGTGGACATTGAGCTGAAGCGGTGGGGTGCGAAAGACTCGATCCTTCGGAGATCGTGAATCACCGCTTGTCCCGGAGCTTCTGCATCGCGGCCTTGTAGTCGTCCGACCACAGGAGCTGAACCGCATGCTGGGACTCGAGGAGGAACCGGTTCCGGTACGGCTTCTCGTCGCCCTCCGTGAGCGCCCGCTTAATCGCTTTCACGGCAGCCCTCGGTTTCGAGGCGAACGTGGCCGCAAGGGCCTTCGCCTGGTCGAGCGCCACTCCCGGCGCCGCGAGATGGTCCACGATCCCGAGTCGTAGCGCGTCGAGCGCCTTCACCTCCTTCCCGCTCCCGAGGATCTCGAGGGCTCTCGATCGGCCGATGAGCTTCGAGAGCCGGCCCGTCGCCCCATGGCTCGGCATCCATCCGACGTCGACCTCCGGGAACGAGAACGTCGCAGTCTCATCCGCGATCCGGATGTCACATGCCAGGCCCAGCTCCGCCCCGGCCCCGCGGGCCGCCCCGGCGATCGCGGCGATCGTCGGCTTCGTGAGATGCTCGAAGGCCCAAAACGCGTCTTGCCCGCGGCTGACCTCATCCTGTGCCGCCTTCGGCGAAAGCCGAGACCACTCGCGCATGTCGAGCCCCGCGGAAAAGTGGGCCGGTCCCTCTCCCGTCACGACCGCTGCCCGGACAGAATCATCTTTCTCGAGTTCGACGACGAGGGCCGCGAGGTCCGCCACGATCGAGAGCGTCAGAAGATTTCGCGGCGGATTGTCGATCCGCAAGACCGCGACAGCTTCCGCTCGGTCGACTCGGATGCGCGGCGCCGGGGGCATCGAGCCTCCATGGGCTCCTGCAGCGCATAATCGTTTGGGCCTCCCGTACCTTTTTGGGCCTGCGTGGCGTTATCGCGGGCATGCAGGGGGAGGCGACCCTCGCGAGGCCGTGGCTCGGTAGCTGGCCCGAGGGCGTGCCAACCTCGCTCACCTATCCGGAGATCTCTGTCGGGGAGCTGCTCCGGCGAGCCGCGAAGAAGTTCGCGACCCGACCGGCGGTCACTTTCTACGGGAAGTCCCTTTCGTACGGCGAACTCGACGCCGCAATCGACCGGTTCGCCGCCGGTCTGCGAACGATTGGGATTCGCGGTGGAGACCGCGTTGCCCTCGTGCTCCCGAACACGCCTCATTTCGTCATCGCCTTTTTCGCGGTCCTCCGCGCGGGAGGGGTCGTCGTCCAGACGAACCCCACGTACACGCCGCGGGAGCTTGCGATCCTCTGGAGCGATGCGGGCGTGGACACGGTCGTGACGCTCGACCTGTTCTGGCACAGCGTCTCGATGGCCATGGCGGAGGTCGGCGTCAAACGCGTCGTCGTGTGCGACGTCGCCGAGTTCCTCAAGACGCCGTTGCGCCAGCTGTACCCGATCAAGAAGCGGCGGGACCTGAAGAAGCAGGGGCACTGGCCCCTCGTGATCCCACGCGACAAAGGCGTCCATCGATTCGCGGACCTCGCCGCGACGCCGGCGAAACCGAGCGAGGACGCGGGGAGCCGCCCCGATGACGTCGCGGTGCTGCAGTACACGGGCGGCACCACGGGAACCCCGAAAGGCGCGATGCTCACCCACCGCAACCTCGTCGCGAACGCGACGCAGACGGCGGCATGGTTTCCCGCGGGCGCGCAGGGGTCCGAGCGGGTACTCGGCGCGATTCCCCTGTTCCACGTGTACGGGCTCACCGCCGTCATGCTCTTCTCCATCGTCATGGGGAACGAGATGGTCCTCTACCCGAACCCGCGGGAAATCGACCAGATCCTCAAGCTGATCAACAAAGCGAAACCCGGCATCTTCCCCGGCGTCCCGACGATGTACATCGCGATCCTGCGCAATCCGAACCTCGCGAAGTACGATCTCCGCTCGATCCGCGCGTGCATCTCCGGTGCCGCGCCGCTTCCGAACGAAGTGCGGAAGCAGTTCGAGGCGGCGACGGGGGGTCGCCTCGTCGAGGGGTATGGGCTCACAGAGGCGTCGCCGGTCACGCACTGCAATCCGCTCAGCGGCACCGTGAAGGAGTGCATCGGGATTCCGTTCCCGGACACGGACGCGAAAATCGTTGACGCGGACGACCCGGGAAAGGATCTGCCTCAGGGCCAAGTCGGCGAGCTCGCGGTCCGCGGCCCGCAAGTCATGAAAGGGTACTGGAACAAGCCGGACGAGACCGCGACGGTCCTCCGCGACGGGTGGCTTTTGACCGGCGACATCGCGAAGATGGACGCCGATGGCTACTTTTACATCGTCGACCGGAAGAAGGACATGATCCTTTGTTCCGGATACAACGTCTATCCGCGGGAGGTCGAGGAGGTGCTGTTCATGCACCCAGCGGTCGCCCAGGCCGCCGCCATTGGCGTGCCGGACCCCTACCGCGGCGAGACCGTGAAGGCGTTCGTCGTGCTGAAGGCCGGAGCGACCGCGAGGGAAAACGAAATCATCACGTTCTGCAAAGAACGCCTCGCGCCGTTCAAGGTCCCAAAGGCCATCGAGTTCGCGACGGACCTTCCGATGTCGCTCGTCGGAAAGGTCTTGCGTCGACAACTGCGGGAGCGGGAACTCGCCAAGGCGAAGCCCACCCCATAGCGTCGCTCGCCCAAATCGGGATGATGGGGAAGCTCAGACAGTACCTTCGGTCCCACCGGTGAGGGCTGTCACGCCTTGGCAAACGCGACCGCGACCTCGGGGGCGTCGAGGAAGCGGCGGAGCTCCTCAGCCTCGTCCCGGATGGCCGCTCGATCCGCCGAGCGAAGGGTCTGGAACGCCTCGACGCGAATCTCGAGCCGCCGACGCTTCCGATTGTAGGACCATACACCCGCAACGCGGCCGTCGAGGAGGACCACCGGCGAAAGCCACCCTTGTGGACGGTACACGCGCTTGTAGTGAGCTGCGTCGACGAGGTGGCTCTTGTCCTTCACACCTAAGAGGAACGAATCGAAATTCGGCAAAAGGCGGACAACCGTCGATTCGAGCTTTGCGCGCTTCAGTGCGGGCACGTCGTCGCGAAGCACCCACCCGACTTGTCTCCCGATGTTGACCGGTGCCAGCTCCGCCTCGAGGTGCCCCCAGATCCCGCGGGCGTCGGCGGCCGTCATGTACGTCCACTGGGCGAAGTCGCGCACCGTCGCGGGACCATGCGCCCCGAGGTACCGGCGCAGAAGCTCGAGCTCCGCCTGCTCGGCGGGCCGATCCTCCCAGTTCCGAATCCACTCCTCCGGGCGCACGAAGGTCGCCTCGGCGCCACGACTCGGGCCGAAGCAGGCGAGGCCCCGGGTACACGCGAGGAATACAATGCCGTCGAGCGACAACACGGTCCCGGCGATCCGAAACCCGGTGGCGTTCGACTTCCCTCCCCAGCCGCGACCGGATTTGGCGAGGACCTTAACCCCGAGCGACGCGCTGACCCGTTCGGCGATCTCGGTGCGCGTGAGGGGCCGATCGAGCACGGCCCGCATCCCTCGGACGAGTCGGTCTACGGCGTCGATCGGAAACCCCCGGCGGACCATCCACGCCGTCGAACGCGCGTCGCGCCGACTGCCCCGAACGAAGACGGCGAAGTCCTTCGATGGGATGAGGTGAAGTGCGCCTCGCATACACCAGGTCTTCACGAGGGTCCGGTCTCGCCACAGGGCTTGCTCGACATCTTTCACGGAAATGTCGCGGGTCCGAGCCGCTAATGACATTTGCGCGGCGGAGAGCACCTGGGCTTGTGTCCCCGCCATGTCGCCCGCCACCCGCGCGAGGGCCGAGGCCGGCGCCCGCTCCACGAGGTGATGACGGGAGAGACGGAAGGCCGCAACCCGTTCCGGGGAGACGACCGGCGCATCGGGGACGTTCGTGCTCGCAGCCATCGTACGCCCCGCACACCGATTTTCGGGATAATGCTTTGCGGGAGGTCCATGGACGACGGCCGTCTCCGAAACCTTAAGACGAGCGGCGAGTTCATCGCCTCCCGGCGAGAGTGAACGGGCGTGGGAAAAATCGAACGGCCGAGCGTGGAGAGCCTAATCATGGACTTCGCGATGTCCCTGACGCGCCGGGCCACTTGCAAACGCGCCCAGTTCTCGTGCGTCATCACCTCCGAAGACATGACCCAGATCTACGGATTTGGCTACAATGGAACCGCAAAAGGGTTTTCGCATGACGATTGCAAGGCGGACCTACCGGGCGGCTGCGGCTGCGTGCATGCGGAGCAAAACGCCTTGATCAAAGTCCGTGTGAACGACCCCCGTAAGGTCGTCTTCGTTACGGGTCAACCGTGCATCACGTGCGCCAAACTGATCATAAACTCGGGTGCCTCGAAAATCTACTATCGGTCCGCCTACCGATCAGACGAAGGGCTCGAGCTCTTCAATCGTGCTGGAATCGAGGTCGAACGAGTCTAGTCATCCGACCAGGTTCCTCAACAGCCGGCGAATCTCCTGCAGGGGATTGCCACGACCACCTTTGAGGTGGTTTCGTGCGACAAGCTCCGTTTAGACCCAAACCCAGTAGCCCAGGATCGCACCCATCAGAAGGTACGAAAGGATCCAGAAGCCCTGGTTGATTCCCACGAGCTTCCCCGAGCGGCCTTCGAAGATCGCCCCGGACACCCCGGTCGTCAGGAGGAAACCGAACCAGACCAAGAGTCCGACGATAAGGCCGCCCGCGATCCCCTTGGGCAGCCCAGCGACGTTGGCGTCTCTCGCGTACTGGATCAAGAGCCCGAGCACGAACGACGCGATGAACGCCCCGACCAACCCGGCTGCGAACCCTTTGGGCGCCCGCTTCCGCATCGCCTCCATGTCCGCCTCGGTCTTCCCGAGCGCGGCCATCCACGCTTTCCCGAAGGCGGGACCGTACCAAATCCCCCGATGACGAAACTCACGATCGTCGCCACGATCACGGCGATAAAGAAGTTCGCATCGAACATGACCGACATGCGGTCTGCCTCCTCAGCCCCGCCGACACAAGGCGTCTGCTTATCGTTTTCCCGGCTCCGAGAAGGCCCACGACGACCCGCTCAGCCCCGGTCGGGGACCGACCCTGGAGCGGGACTGGCCCGCGGCGTCGGGGCCGGAGCGGCCGCCGCCGTCTTCGTCTCGGGTCTCGGCGGTTTGAGCAGATCCCGGATGACCGGCGTAAAGGGGTCGACGAGCCCGCCCGCGAACCCGCGCTCGCCCAACCGAATGACGTCCGATTCTTGGAGGCCTCCGCCAATGTAGAGCTCGAGATCGAGCCCATCGAGGGCCGCGAGGAAGGCCGGATCCGGCCCGAGCTCCGACCCGAGACGCCGAAGGTCCATGACGCAGACCGCGGAGAAACCAATCTCGCGGAGCGCTCTCACGTCCTCGCGGAGATCGCCCCGGACTTCACGGGGATCGCGCCACACAACCTTACCGTCCCAGTCGAGACACGGGAGGGCCTCGGATGATAGCGCATAGAGGACCGAGAACGCGTCGAGCGAACCGAGCGTCTTCGAGCCCGCAACGACGCGCTCGACGTCGAGCATGTAGCCGTCCATGACCTCCTCGGGCTCCCGGCCGCCCGACTCGAGCCACACGTCGCACCGCTTGACGAGATGGCGCGTGATCTCGAAGTTCGGGTTCGCGCGGTTGACGCCCGCGAGGTCGAGCATGAACACCCGGGAGGCGTTGTACCGCGGCCCGCCGATCGCGTCCCAGTACTCCTGGAAGGACACGCGGTACGCCGTCGGGCTCAGGTGCCCGGCGTCCCACCGCACCCCGGTGACCGACGCCACGCGACCGGGCAGGAGGTCGAGGCCTCGGATGTCAATCAGGGGATCCGTCAGGATCGGCAGGATCGGGATCGTCACGACGCCTTTCGCGGCGGCCTTCGGTTCCGGGTCCCACATCCCCTGCTTCTCCCGTTCGAACTGGGCCCGAGCGCCCTTCGTGTCGAAGAAGATCGGAAGGCCCTCGTGGCCGCATGCATGGCACACGTACGATCGGCTGTCGCTATCGACCCCCGCGATCGGACCCATCACGAGGAGCTTCGGATGGACCTGGTTACTCCCGCACCGCGCGCAGGCGGCGAAGTCCGTCGGACCGAAACGTCCGGCCATCCGATCCGCCTCATTCGACGCGAATCACTTTCACGCGCTTGCCAATCCAGTTCGGAGGAAGGTACACGCGGCCGGAACTCCCGCTCTTCGCCACGACCTTCTCGACCATCTCCTGACCGAACACCTCGAACTTCGCTTCCTTCCGGGTGCGCGCCACTCGGGACCCCCACGCGTCGTACTCCGAACGGACGGATAAGGCTTGCGAGGAGCGACTATGTTGTAGCTATCCCCGTCAAAAGGAATCCTCAATACGACGGCGGCACATGCCGGCCGCAAGCATGCCTTCACGCCCGAAACGCAAACGCGAGCCGGTCCCGTCGTTCGATCTGTACGCCCGTGCGATGCTGGACTACTGGCTCGGCAAGAAGGTCGTCTTCGAGTTCGAGCGAGACGACGGATACCGCAGCCGGTCCCGGGTCGAGTCGTACTTCGCCCCGCCCGCGAAATGGTTGAAGGTCGAGCGGGAGGCGATGAAAGAAGTCCGCGGCCGGGTCCTCGACGTGGGTTGCGGACCGGGCCGCCACGCGCTCTATCTCCAACGGAAACAGCATCGTGTGGTGGGGATCGACGCATCGCCAACCCAGGTGGCACTCGCCCGAATCCGCGGGGTCGAGGAAGTCTACCAGGGGAGCGTGCAGCGGCTGCCACGAGGGCTGGGGACGTTCGACACCATCATCCTCATGGGGAACAACCTCGGCCTCGCCGGGGACGTTCCGCGGATGCGACGATTCCTGCGAGACGCGCGGCAAATTTCCACGGCCCGTGGGCGTCTCATCGGCAGCACCCGGATCCCGGGGACGTGGATTCGACAGCACCTGCCGTACGTGAAATGGAACATCGCACGGGGCCGCCCACCCGGACTCCTCACGTTGCGCGGACGGTACAAGGGTCGCGTCGGCGATTGGTTCGATCTCCTGTTGCTTTCGCCGGACGACCTCGCCGAACTCGCGCACGCGACGGGCTGGGATCTCGTGCGGGTCCTCTACGAGCCGCGAGAAGATCCCGCCAGCTACGTCGCCGTGCTGCAACGTCGCTGAACCCCGACGAAAAGACCGTACCACTCCGAGGCTCCCGAGAAAAGGTTCATCCCGTACGACGGCCATCGGAACGACCGGCATGCCCTTCCTCGACCAGTTTCGGCTCGAGGCGCTCCCACAAACGTGGCAGGACGAAGGACGGCGTTGGCAGGACACCTATTTCCCGGAGATGCCCGCCGTCCTCGACCCCGCGAACTGGAAGCGGTACTACCCGGACACGCCCGTCCCGCGTCTGAGCGTGATCATGGCGAAGCCCGATGGGTTCGCGGGATTCGCCCAGAAGGTCGTCGGGGCGAGCGCCGCGACCGACCGGGAGATTGTCGAAGGCATCCACCGTACGGATCCGGGTGGCCATCGCCTCGACGCGATTTCTTTCTCGAAGAAACGTGTCTGCGTCGAGGAGCTGCGGCATCACATGCAGATGGCCGGCGTGCTGACCCTCGACGCGACGTTCGACAAGCCGCGCTGGGGCCGGCATTGGGCGACCGAGACGATGGAGGAACTCTTCGCCATGAAGCCCGGCGAACACGTCCTCGATGCGTTCAATATCGAGTTCAAGAGCCTCATGGACTCCGCGACGTTCATGTCGTTCATTGATCGGGTCGGGAAGTTCCAGCTCGAGATGCAGCATCACTTCCTGTATGGCCCGATGGCCGTGAGCATGCCGTGGATGCGCTGGGTCGAGGAATCGTATCACCTCGCCGCGGGCGAGACGCTAATGAAAGCGATCGCGGTCGCCGGCACCTTGGACGGCGGGAACTTCGGGATCGAGGATCTGCAGAAGACGCTGAACATGTGGTACCCCCGCGGCCTCGAGATGTTCGGATCGGAGCTCGGCGGAGACCTCGTGAAAGGCGTGTTCAAAACGCTCAAGAATCGCGAGGCGCAGACGATTTACATTGACGAGGTCCTCGGCAAGGTCAAGGACGCGAACCTCGCGATCATCCAAGCGCAGGGCCGTTGCAATCGAGAGGACGCGGAGGCCGCCCTGCGCCGAATTGTCGAGAAAGGGGAGACCGTTCACGGCTTGGCGAAGGCCGACTTACTCTTCCTCCCCGACCGGCGGTTCTTCCGGATCCGTGGGCTCGCGGAGTTCGGCGACTATCGCAATCCCGGCGCGGACGCCGCGGGGGTCGGCTACGTGTACCTGCCATACGACGTCCACGGAGAGCTGCTCACCGATCACCGCGAGCCAATCGAACGAACCGCCTATGTCGACTACCTCCGCACGGTCCTCCCGGACCGTTACATGCAGAGCCGTCACTGGGACTTCGTGAAGACGGACTTCCTGTTCAACGACCGGTGGGGCACGCCGGAGCCGGCCGCGCACGCGTAAGGGCCAGCTTTTATTACGGCCCGGTCCCTTGGGACCGACCGAGGCGGAGTGATGGACCTCACGTACATTTCTCTGGAGAAGAAGGATCGAGTCGCCGTCGCCTGGCTGAACAAGCCCAAAGCAAACACGTACGACGCGGACTTGATGCGGGACCTGAACACGACGATCGACGACGTTCGTTTCGATGACGATGTCGACGTGTGCGTCTTCGCGTCCAAGCTCGATGGCGTCTGGTCCGCCGGCGCGGACATCAACTTGCTCGCTTCGTCGACGCCGGACTACAAGGCCATGTTCTGCCTGAATTGCCAGGAGACGCTGAACAAGATGGAAAGCACGCCGAAGCTGTTCATCGCCGCGATCGACGGCCACTGCGTCGGCGGCGGCCTCGAGATCGCGATGGCGACGGATCTCCGACTCGCGTCGGATGGCGCGTGGCGAATCGGGCTGCCGGAAGTCACCCTGGGCGTCCTCCCCGGGACCGGCGGCACGCAGCGCCTCCCGCGTCTCATCGGCAAGAGCCGCGCGATCGATCTGATGGCGACGGGTCGGATGCTCACCCCGAAAGAGGCACTGGATTGGGGTCTCCTGAACCGCGTATTCCCGCGCGCCAAATTCTGGGACGACACGATGGCGTTCGCGAAGAGCCTGACGTATCCGCAGCACGCCGCGCGCGCAGTCGGCTTCATCAAGCGATCCGTCGTGGAAGGACTCGAGATGCCGATGTACGAAGGGTTTGCCCTCGAGCGGGAATTGCAGAACCGCCTCTTCGCGATGGCCGATGCGAAGGAAGGGTTCCGGGCGTTCCTCGAGAAACGCAACCCCGTGTTCCAAGGCAAGTGACCCCCCGATTGCGGATGGAAGGACATGGGCCAAGCGAGACCCGTCGGCGGTTCCGAGTCCGGAGACCCTCGCGTCCGGACCGCTCGAATTACCGATCTGGACGCGCTCGCGGGAATGTGGGAGGAGCTCGCGAAGTACCACGTGGAAATCGGCGGCCCGGAGTATCGCCTCGCTCCGAGATGGAGGGGAGAGTGGCAACGCTTCACGCGCAAGCATATCGGACGCAAGGACCGCCTCTGCCTCGCGGCCGAAATCGACGGCATCGCGGTCGGCTTCCTCCTCGCGGCGATTCTCCAACGACCGAAGGTCTTCGAGCACCGACGGTACGGACACATCTACGACGTGTTCGTCGAGGCGGGCCGGCGAAACCGGGGAGCGGGCCAGGCGCTGGTCGGTGCCGCCATGGATTGGTTCCGGGCTCGTGGAGTCGACCGCGTGGAGCTGTACACCCACGCCATGAACGCCCCCGGCCGGCGCTTCTGGAGCAAGATGGGATTCGAGACGACCGTGCACATCATGGATCGGCGAGTCTGAGCCATCGCGGGACATCCGCTGGGTCGGAGGCAATCCTAGTCCGGTTCCCGACGAAGCGAGGCCTCAAGCCGACCCGCGTCCTTCCCACCGCCGATTCCCATGAATTACGAAACGATTCTCGTCGCCCACCGTGGACCCTCGGCGCTCATCACGCTCAACCGACCGGACAAGCTCAACGCGATGTCCACGATGTTGAAGGCCGAACTGATCCGGGCGCTCCACGACCTCGACAATCGCGAGGACGTACGGGTGATCGTCCTCACGGGTGCCGGCGACAAGGCATTCACGGCGGGCGCCGACATCCACGAGTTCCAAGGTCGCACGTCGATCGAGCAGTGGCACATGTACGAACACGGGACGCTGTACGACGCGGTAGACCGCACGACGAAGCCGATTCTCGCGATGATCAACGGCTACTGCTTTGGCGGCGGCCTCGAACTTGCGATGGCGTGCGACATCCGGATCGCATCGGAGCGGGCAACGCTGGGCCAGACGGAGATCAATATCGGGATCATCCCCGGTGGCGGCGCGAGCCAGCGACTCCCGCGCTTGGTGGGCCTCGGAAACGCGCTGAAGCTGACGCTCACGGGCGACCGAATTGATGCGGCCGAGGCGTTGCGCGTCGGCCTGGTGGACGAGGTCGTACCTCACGCGCGCCTCGAGGGCCGGACGTTCGAGGTGGCGGACCGAATTGCGTCGCGGAGCGCCCTCGCAGTCCGGCTCGCGAAAGCCGCCCTGCGGTCGTCGGCGAGGCTCCCTCTGGACCAGGGCCTGCGGTACGAACAGAGCCTCTTCACCCTGGCGATGGCGTCGGAAGATAAGGAGGAAGGCGTCCGCGCATTCCTCGAAAAGCGAGAGCCCCGTTGGAAGGATCGTTGAGCCGCGACTCTCAAATTTGATTGTTCGTTGTCAGCACCGATAACCACATGAGAGGGCTCTTAACGGGAGGCCCGACTCGTTCGCCGGACATGTCTGTCTGGTCCGGCATCGCGGCTGCCGGGGTAGCCATTGCGCTCGCCTTCGTCGCCGTCGGCCAGCCGCTCTGGGAATGGCGACTGGAGAATCCGCAGCAGGCCGACGTCTGGGACTACGGCCCGTTCTCGGCGCACCACTACGTCCAAAACCAGACGACGAAGCAGAGGGCGCCCGATCGATCCTACGGGTATCCGGAGCTCGCGACTCTAACGTCCGGGGCTCAGAGGAACATGTCGAGGGTCTTCGAAGACTTCGGACAATTCTTCATCATCGGCCTGATCGGAGCGTTCGCCGGACAGGTCCTCGCGGTCCTGACCTTCTGGAAGAAACTCCGAGGGATCTTCGCCGGCGTGGCGTTCTTGGGCGGTTGCGCCTCCTTCTTGTACGCGGCCTTCGCGATCGTGTTCGCAATCCCGGACGCAGCGAACAGCGGCGACCTACCGAACACGGGGTTCGGCCGCGTGCAATTCTTCAGCTCAGGGAGCAATCCGACTGGAACTCTGGCCCTCTCCACGACGCCAGGGGTCGGGTGGGTCCTCGTATTGGGAGCAGGCTTGGCGCTCGCATGGGCTTCCTCCGACCTCTGGCACCTCGCACCCTCGAGGAAGATTACGCCGAAGCAAATGCAAGTGACCGTCAAGCGCGTCCCGTCCACGGTCGCTCCACCCGGACCTCCCGCTGTCCTTGCCCAGACGGCCCCGCCGGAACCCATGATCGAGGAAGTTTTCGTCATCGGGGCGAACGGCCTCCTTGTCAAGCACATGTCGCGGAGCCTGATGAGCGACAAAGACCGCGATGTCGTCGGGAGCATGATCTCCGCGATCTCGTCGTTCGTCCGCGAGGCGTTCACGGAACGGGACGGGGAGGTGCACGAGGTCACCCTCGGCGACCATCGGTTCGTGATGTGCAACGAGAGCGGACTCGTCGTCGCGGTCCTTGTCAGGTCGGGTGACACGGAAGACATCGTTCACCGCCTTCGACATCTCCTCGCAATCCTCCGAGACCGCTACGGGGACCGCCTTGCGACGTGGCAAGGCGAGGCCCTCGAAGGGATCGAGGATGAACTCGGGGTGCTCTGGGAGCCGTACCACCTGCCCCCGCCGCCCGCCGCCTGAAATCCTTTTCGCTCCCCTGAATCACGCGGGTCTGGGACAGATATTTATGGGGCGGAAGCGTCCCGCTCGCGGACCGCAACGCAATCCGCTGGGCGGGCCCACTGATCAGGCGGCTTTCGATGGAACGAGCGATCGTCCTGCTGTCCGGCGGCGTCGATTCCGCCGTGGCCCTGTGGTGGTCGCGGAAACAAGGTCTCGACATCCACCCGCTGACGTTCGACTATTTCGGCCGGCCGAAGCGCGAACACGATGCAATCCGAGCGCTCACCTCCCGGGTGGGCACCGCGCGGATCCGCCACGTGGACCTGCCGTTCCTCAAAGAGGTCGACGACCTTCGACAGGAGGGGTTCGAGAATCGCCTCCTCCTCGACTCGCCGGAAGGATACATCCCGGGTCGGAACCTCATCTTCTACGGCCTCGCGGGGTACTACGCCGAGCTCGACGCAGCACGCTACATCGTGGGCGGCCACAACGGACTCGACCCGGAATCGTTCCCGGACTCGAGTCCGAAGTTCTTCAACTTCCTGAACAGCGTCTTCCACCTCAGCCTGTGGTCGTACGACAAGTCCCCCGTGCAGATTCTCGTGCCGCTGAGCGGCAAGTCGAAAGAGGAAGTCGTCCGGTTGGGCCTCGAGCTGAACGTGCCGTTCGAGGTCACGTGGTCGTGCTACTGGGACCGCGCGGTCCATTGCGGCACCTGCGTTTCGTGCCGTGAGAGGAAGGAGGCATTCGACGCGGTCGGGGTCAAGGATCCCGTCGTGTACGAAGCGTGACGCATCCTTTGTCGTCCCGCGCAAACCCTTAAAGAGCCCGATGGATACCCTCGGAGCCCGACATGTATACGACCACGGTCCGGTCGGTCGCCGCAATCCGTTTCTTGGAGGACGGCAGTCACAACGTGAAGATGAAACAGCTGATCGGTCACGAGGACGGAGCCCGAAAGACCTCGATGCACGAGTTCATCATCACGAAAGGCGGATTCTCGGCGATGCACCGCCACGAATGGGACCATCAGCTCGTCGTGACCAAGGGTCGCGGCGTCGCAATCTTGGACGGGAAGAAACTCGCGCTCCGCCCCGGCGTCGTCCTGCTCGTCCAATCGAACGAGGAGCATCAGTTCCTCCAACGAGGCCAAGAACCGCTGAAGTTCGTGACCGTCACGCCGATCTGAAGAGGCCGCGGGCCAAGCTTTATGGCGGCCCGGCCCTTCGTCCGCGGGAATGAAGCTCGGAGTCACGGAGTACATCGACTGCGCGCATCACCTCCCGGGCCACGAGCGGTGCGGGTCCCTTCACGGACACACGTACCAGATCGACGTGTTCATCGAGGGCGAGCACAAGGGCGGAATGCTGCTCGACTTCGCGGACATCAAGAAAGCGCTCCGCGCCGTCCTCGCGGACTACGACCACAAGGACTGGAACACGTTCCTCGAGTACCCGACGGTCGAGAATATCTGCGAGCTCATCTCGAAGCGACTCCAAGAGAAGATCAAGTTCCCGTCCCATGTGCGCGTATGGGAAGGATACGGGAAGTGGGCCGAGATCTAGCCCAACATGCGAATTCCAGGGTCGTTCGCGATCATGGGGAATCTGTAGATATGATTAAATAGT
>VBMG01000022.1 GCA_005878485.1 Methanobacteriota archaeon
TCCTTCGTGAACTCCACGGGACCGGTTGGTCGACGGCCAGCGAGGTCGCAAGGAACCTGGGGATCCACGTGGCCACGGCGATGCGAAAGCTCTCGGAGCTCGAAGCTCTCGGTCTGCTCGAGAAGCGGGTGAGGGAGGGAACCGATCTCGTGGAATACCGGTCCGTCGGTGGTCGGGTCGAAATCGTCCTCGATTTCGATGGAGAGGCGAAAGCCGCGGCGCGAGATGCTTGGAGCGTCGCCAA
>VBMG01000037.1 GCA_005878485.1 Methanobacteriota archaeon
TGCGTTGTCGAGTGGCACGACGACCGGGAATCTCGGGGCGTTGGCGCCCGCCGGAGACGTCCACCGGCTGTCCCTCGCGTCGGGGGACCGCCTCGAGGCATGGGAAGGACTCCAAGTTCCTTGGCAACCCGGCGTGACGTGGACCGCGGACGGTGCCTCATTGATCCTCGACGTGGCGCGGGATCGACGCATGCCGGAGACGGACGGCCTCGTCGGAACGGATGCGACCGTCGCCGATTTCGCGGGAATCCGCACTTGGCGGCTCGTCATCCGGGATCACGGCGAGGGAGAGGCCGGCGTGGTAGGGGCCGCGGCGGTCTTCCTCGCAGCGAGGACTTCCCCCGGGTCGCCCGACACCGACGGGGACGGACTCTCGGATCGGGCGGAGCGGCTCTCCCGAGCGACGAGCCCCGTCCTACCCGATTTCGATGCCGACGGTCTCGGAGACGGACTCGAGCTGCAGCCTCGGCTAATCCGATTTGTGATCGATGGACAGGGGTCGGATCGCCTCATCCAGACGGACCCGGCAGATCCCGACACGGATCACGACGGCCTGTCGGATGGCCTCGAACTCATGCCCGGCGAGGGATTGAATCCGTCCGATCCCACGGTCCCGGACACGGATCGCGACGGGCTCTTGGATGGTATGGAGCGCCTCCGCTATGGATCCGATCCAACCCTCACCGACACGGACGGCGATACGTTGACCGACTTCGCCGAGGTCACGCCCCGAGCGTTCCGCGCCGAGATCGACGGCGTTCCGGTGGCGCGATTCCTTGTCACCTCCCCGATTTCCGCGGACACCGATGGGGATGGCTTCCGGGATGACGAGGAATGGGAGGGACTTTCCCTCTTCGGATTCCTCACCGATCCGACCGATCCGGACACGGACCGGGACGGTCTCTCCGATTTCGACGAGATTACGGGTTTCAACCGACGGCCCACGAACCCCCTCTTCTCGGATACGGACCGCGATGGGGTGATTGACGGACTCGATCTCTCGCCGACGGAACTCTGGAGTCCGCCGTGGAAGAGCGCGTTCGAGCCCGGCCTCGTCCGATTCGCGCAGCGGTTCCACGCCCTCGGGGTCCAAGGGGTCTCGGCGACGATCTGGACGTACGACATCGACGGGGGATCGTGCGTCTACCTGTCGGATCACACGGCCGACGCGACGCGGAGCAGCAACGAGTCGATCGAGAACGTCCTCGCGACGATCAACCAGGTCCTGGTGGACGGCGGCGAGACAAACTTCACCGCGACGAGGGCGGAAGACCTCGGGCAGGAAAGTTGGGGCACGGCGACTTCGGCCTATGGCTCGTGCGACTTCTGGAGCCCACGGCAGTATCGTTTCGTGTACGTCCACGATAGCCGCGCGTCCGACGTGGCCTTCGTCAACACCGTGGAGGTTCCGGTCCGCGATGATGCGGGAGACCTGTTCTATCATGCCTCGATGGACCTTCCGATCCGCCTGGCGAAGCCGCAAAGCGTCGTCCTGCAGTTCTCCATTCGGCCGGAGGCGGACCGCGGGACGGAGACGGCCGATGGCACGACGACGGTGGCCGCCATCCTCTACTCGCTCGTCCGAGGGACGGACTTCCTCGCGACGCCGCCCTTCTATCAGAACCTCGCGGTCGGGGCGGCGATCGACGACCACGCGTACGAGTTCCAACTCCGCATACCGAAGGAGGTCGCCACGGAGGAAAACACAACCGATGTCGAAGGCGTGCCGACGGCCACACTCGTGCTCGCGCCCGTCTGGCTGACGACGGACGGACTGTCCGTGACGAAGGCTGCGCTGAATGCCACGGAGGTGACCGTCGCGGCAACCATTGCGCGAGTTCAGGAATCCGCGGAGATCGTGGTGGCTCGACTCGGCATGGACATCCAGGCGTTCGAAGAGGCCTTGCCCGACTCGGCCTCGCAACTTACTACGGGATTCTACACGTTCGGCGCCTTCTCCGTGTACGTGTATCGGATCAGGGATCCCTTCGATTCGGAGGCGCCGGTGTCCGCGAATGCGATTTACCTGATTGGTGACTCTCCAGAGGAGATTGCATCGTTTCAAGACACGATCACATGGGCCCCCACGGACGCGTGGGTCCGAACGTCTGCTGATGGCTTCGGCGTCACGCTCAAAGTATTCAAGATGATCCGGCTGGGCATTTCCATCACGAGCCAGCTCACGGCGAACATGCTCTTCCCGGTGCTGAACGTCCCTTCGGGCGAGTTGGAGGAGATGTCCTTCGGCCGATCGACGTTCACCGTCGCGAAGCTCACGAATATCGAGACGGAGCAGCCGTACTATGTCATCGGCGAAACCGCCGTCGAGACCGTGAAATTGCGGGTGGCGCACCCTGAGATTCCGGGCGTGGCACTCACGGAGGTCCGCGTGGTCGAGCGGGAGATTCGCGGCGAAATCGTCGACAATATCGATGATTCGCGGCTCCTGACCGGCGTCAAGTATGCCCAGCTGAGATCAGGCTTGCGAGGCGCAGCGGTCGGGGCCACTCTCGTGATCTTCGGGAGCCAGGCGGTCTTGGCTTTCCGGGATGGGGACGTTGTCAAGGGGACGGTTTATGTCCTTGCTGGTGCAACGGCAGTATTCGGGGTACTGAGGTCGGACGAAGTGCTCGTTGGTGGCCTCTTTAAGGGTGAATTCTTCAAGACCGGCGTTAGGATTAGGCTAGGCGTTGTTGCAGCAATCGCTGTCGGTGGGATTTTGGCATCATACGAAATCTTCCAGGCCAGCCAATCCGACAATGCAATCAGGAGACTCGCACACTACGAGAGTGCGAGCACAATTGTCGTAGACACCATAATCGCCGTTGTCCCACTTTATGGGGCTGCGGCGATGCTTGGATGGCAGCTCGGCCTGACGATAACTGTTGGGGCAGAGGCTCTTCTTGGCATCATGCCGAACCCTCTCGCGCTGAAAATCGTCAGCACACCTGGCAGTACGATCACGTTCTTCTTCGAATATGTGTTCGGCAGCGAAATCCCCTCAGATGTCGCCGAGGACGCTTTAGTCCAACTCTTGAATTTTCTGGCTGATACCGCGAGGTTTGATAACTCGCTTGATCCGCCACTCCCGACGTTGTTGCTGGTGCCCTGAAATGGGATCCGACGATCGCGCGAATCCACCAGTACGGGCAGGCGACCTAGACGGTCTGAGGAGGATTTATTCGGATACGGGTGGGCTAATCACGGAGTCGGACGAAGAGATCCTGAAAGCCGTGACCGGATGGGATGTGAACGTTCAGTCGCCATGGCGCAAGTTTCTCCCGAAATTCGTCTTCATGGGATTCGAAGGGCGGACCTCAAGTAAGCTCTTCGTGACAAACAAGCGAATCGTCTTGGTCCGCGACATCGATCCTTGGAGAGAACTCAAGGGTGAGCTGACGCCTCTGGGCATTCCGACGGCCGCCGCAAAGGAGTCTCGGCTCAAGCGGCTGAAATCTCTTGGGGCGCGGCAGTACTGTGAAATTCGGCCGCTGGACCTACACGTCGTGAAAAAGACCAGTTTCGATCGACGGCAGTCTTGGATCGACCTTCGTCTCGTGGGGACTGACGGCAAGCAATACGCAGTTACGCTCTGGAAGACAGATGGTCCCGATCAGGAGGCGCGTGCCCTCATCGAGTCGCAATTTAGCCGATGATTTCCTTCGTAGGCTTGTCCAGTGCACTCATTGTACGCGTTCCGTAGGCATGTTCGGACCTGTCCCCTAAGAATGTCAGAGTGCGCCTCTAGGTTCGCCCAACCCCCCGAACGGTTTTTATCAAACGAATTCGGTCCCCGAAGTGATTGGAGACGAAGGACCGAAGCAGGGCAGGTAGCACAACGCTTGCACAATTGCTTCTTCGCGCCGAAATCTCGAAAATCAACGACATGCAGGCGCGAGCGCTGTCGGAGATTCGGGCGGGTTCGCACCTCCTGGTCGTGGCACCGACCGGGTCCGGGAAGACTGAGGCCGCTCTGTTTCCGATCCTCGAGTCGCTGGGGGCGAGCGATCGAGGAGGCATCCGGGCCCTCTACATTACACCGTTGCGAGCCCTCAACCGGAATCTCATCGACCGCATCCAACGCCTCGTCGCGTCGACGAACCTCACCGCCGCCGTGAGACACGGAGACACGCCTTCGTCCGAGCGCCGAAAACAAGCCGCCAATCCACCGGACATCCTCATCACGACCCCGGAAACCCTACAGGCGATCCTCTCCGGGAAATTGATGCAGCGTCACCTGAAACAGGTGCGATACGTCGTCGTCGATGAGGTCCATCAATTCGCGGGGGACCGACGGGGCATCCAGCTTGCCGTCGGCCTCCAGCGGCTCCGTCGAATCACCGAGCGGGATTTCCAGCGAATCGGCCTTTCCGCCACGGTAGGCCACCCGGACGCAATCGCCTCGCTCTTCGGCGGCGAAAAGTCCCTCGAAATCCTCCTCGCGCCTCTCGAGAAACGATACGAGTACCGCGTCGAATGGCCGCGTCCCATCGACAAGGACTTTGAGACCGCCCGCGACTTCTATATCACCCCGGAGGCCGCGGCGGGCCTCTCCGCGATCGACGATTCGCTCGATGAGAGCCGGTCCACCCTCGTGTTCGTGAACGCACGGCCGCTCGCTGAACTCCTTGGTTCCCGTCTCTCCATGGTCCGCCAAGATGTCGCCGTCCACCACGGCTCCCTTCCTCGAGAGGAGCGGGAGCGCGTCGAGGCGGGCTTCAAAGGCGGGGAGATTAAAGGTCTCGTTTCAACAAGCACGCTCGAGCTCGGCATCGACATCGGGACCGTCGACCGGGTGGTCCAGTACAACTCGCCCCGGCAAGTCACGTCCCTCATCCAGCGCGTCGGCCGCTCGGGCCACACGCTCGACCGCACCTCCAAAGGACTCGTCCTCGCGGTTTCCTCGGATGACGCGATCGAATCCCTTGCCGCGGTCCAGGCCGCGCAAGAGCAAGACCTCGAGCCCCTGCACGTCCATCGGCTCGCCCTCGACGTCCTCGCCCACCAGATCGTCGGCTGCGCGTTGGACCAAGGCGGCACCGCCCTGTGGTCGGAAATCCTCTCGACGATCCGCACGGCGGATCCGTACCGCGAGCTAGCGGACGTCCCGGCTGAGCGGGTCGTCGAATTCCTCGCCCACCTCGGCGTCATCCGTCACGAAGGCGAGAGGATCCGCGTCACCCCGAAAGGCCGCCGATACTACTTCGAGAACCTCTCGACGATTCGCGACGAGCGCCGCTACCCGGTCATGGACCTGACGTCGCAGCGGCAGGTCGGCATCCTCGGCGAGGAGTTCATGATGATCAAGGCCCGCGAGGGCCTGCACTTCATCGTCCGCGGTCGACCGTGGAAGATCGAGAAGATCGGGAAGGACGGCATGGTCTACGTGACGCCGGTCTCCGATCCGAACGCGATGATCCCCGGATGGGACGGCGAGATGCTGCCCGTCCCGTTCGGCCTTGCGCAGCGCGTCGGCCAGATCCGGAAGGAGATCGATGCGCGGCTCGCCCAGGACGGGGTCCCGAAGACGATTGAGCATTTCGCGAAGGCGTGGCCGATCAACAAGACCGGCGCGAGGCGGCTCGTCGAGGAGCACGCGAACCACCGCAAGTCCGGCGCACCCGTGCCGACGGACGACCGGATCGTCGTCGAGGCGTTCGACCGGTTCCTAATCGTCCACGCGTCGTTCGGCGAGGTCGTGAACGTCACCCTCGGCGACCTGGTCGAGGAGCTGCTCGCCCGCAAGCACCTCGTGCGGTTCTGGTGGACGGACCCGTACCGGATCTTGTATGAGCTCGTCGCGGACACGAAGGAGCTCGATGTCGATGGGCTCGTCGGCGGACTCCTGAAGATTGATGACGAGACGCTGGAGGGAGGCCTGAAGGCGCTCCTGACGGACCACCTGCCCCTGGGCTACTACATGAAAGCGATCGCGGAGCGGTTCGGCGCGATCCGCCGCGGTCTGACGGTCGGCGAGGGCGACCTGCGGTCCTTCGA
>VBMG01000007.1 GCA_005878485.1 Methanobacteriota archaeon
ACTCCATCGGCGTCTCGCCTTCGCCCTCCAAGCGATCGTGGTCGCCGATCGGCGCCTGGTCTTTCGGGCACCAGATCACGGGATGCTTGTCGATCTTCACGTAGCCGCCCGCCTTCAGATGGAGGAACTGCCACCGGACGAACGCGTCGTACGGCGGGTTGAGCGGCGTCGTGATGAAGGACCGGGTCCAGTCGACCGCGGCGCCCAGCGCCTTCAGGTCCGCCATCGTCCCCGCGGGGAACACCTCGATCCAGTGCATGGGGTCCGCGAACTTCGGGATCTCGCGGTCCGGGATCCCCATCTGGCGCAAGATCTCCCATTGTTTCGGCTCATTCTCCGCGATCCGCTTCGCGGCGCCGAGGATCGGCAGGCCGGTGCAATGGAAGCTCTGCGGATGGAGCACGTTGTACCCGAGCATGCGCCGGAACCGGGACTGGAACTCGGCCCGCAGGAACGACGAGCCGAACCCGAGGTGCTGATACCCGTTCATGTACGGATACGGCACCGTCGTGTACCATTTCGGACGAGCCGGGTCCGCCCGGGCGATGTACACCCCGGCCTTCTCCCAGGCCGCCTGCCATTTCGGCTCGAACCGCCGAAAGTCAAACGGATCGGTCGGGCGTCCGCGCTCTGCAGTCCGACGGGCGGGCGATCCCCGGCGCGGTCGCGGTCTCGCTGACTTGACTGTCTTTCGACGAGGACGCGGCTTCGACCGCGGAGGAGACCGGCGCTTCCGCTTTGCGGCCGCGCGAGGGGCCCGAGCCGTCGGTTTCCGGCCACGCCGCGAGCGGGACGTCTTCGCCACGCGCGCAGATAGGAGCGTTTCTCGTAAAGCTTTTCCCGGTGTCGGACGCCCCAAATCCGGGTGTCCGCAGCGAGAGATCTTGACGTCCTCTATCTGGCATACGAAATAAAAATTGACGTCCCCGTCGGCGGCTGACTTCGCCGGCCGATGGAGGCCCTTTGTCCTACGTCGTATGACAATTGACAAAGGGTATAAGTACCGTGGTCCCGGATACGGCGGACAACACGCCAAAAATCGCGCGGAATGTTGTATGACCTCGTCATACGGGTTCCCGCGGTCCGGGCGAGGGACTTGGATGGACGAAAACGAGCGGATCACGCTGCGGCTCGAGAAAGAGAACCTCGAGCTGATCGACGCGTTCTTGAAAGAGAACACGTCGCACGGGAACCGCTCCGCGCTGGTCCGCGACGCGGTCCAGGCGTACATCCAAACGATCCGCGAGGGCGGCAACACGGTGACAATCCGCGTCCCGCGGTACTACCTCGAGCTGGTCGACCGCCTCGTGGCGGACGGGTACTTCCTGAGTCGGGAGCACGCCATCGTCCGCAGCATCGAGGAGTGGTTCACGCGGGATCGGGTGAAAGAGATCGAAGACCACCGGAAGGAAGTCGACAAGATGACCGGAAAGGTGGTCTCCGTGTCGACAGGAGACAAAGAGGGAGTCATTCCCCCATGACGCACGGCGGGCGTGCAGGACGCCGGAAGGGAGTTGCCTCGGACCAGGAAAAAGGGAAGGGATGGGAACCTTTCATGAAGGGATGGGATGCACGCCTTCAGCCCGAGAAACTGCCTTCTGGCCTCCCTCAATCCGTCGGACGATAAGGTGGAGGCCGGAATAGATGGTGCCGCGAGACTACGTGGATGAGGTCATCAGCAGCCTGTTTGAGGACGCCGTGGACCCGAAGATCTCCGTCGTCGGGGTCGGGGGCGCGGGTGGCAAGATGGTGAGCGCGCTCTACAACCGGGACATCAAGGGCGTCGAAACGGTCGCGGTGAACACGGACCCCGCTGGGCTCTCCAAGGTGGAATGCGACGTGAAGATCCTGCTTCCCCACACCGCAGGCGACGATCGGATCGCCGCGGCGCGGACGGCGGCGGAGGACCAGGAAGGGTCGCTCCGCGAATCCCTGTCATCGGACATCGTCTTCGTCGTCGCCGGGCTCGGAGGCGGCGCGGGGACGGGCGCGGCGCCGGTCGTGGCGCGGGCCGCACGCGCGAACGGCGCGGTGACCATCGGGGTTGCAATCCTGCCTTTCGAGACGGAGGGCCGCGCGGAAACGGCCCGGCAGGGACTCGAGGATCTCCGGCGGGAAGCGGACAGCGTGATCGTCGTGGAGAACGACTCCTTGAGCCGGTTCGCGGATCAGCTGCCCTTCAACGAGGCGATGCAGGTCATCAGCTACATGGTCGTCACGATCGTCCAGGGCGTCGTGGACCACCTGAGCAAGTCGTACCTCACGACCCTCGCCGAGGAAATCGAGAGCGCGGCGAAGGAGATCGAGGAGCAGAACAACCATGCGGTCCCCGTCGAGGTCCAGCCGGCCGAGTCGGTCGAGGCGGCGTGGGACATGGGGCCCGTGGCCTTCAACGACCAGGGGTTCATCGGCCTCCGCTGAGCACGCTCAACAATCCTCCCCCCAACCAACGCCCACCCGCGAGGGCTTCGGGCGGCCCCGTCGAGAGGCGGCGGCACGGCCCTCGCGACCTCTTTATTCGGTTCGGAGCGGGACGGATCGCGGCGATCGACGATGCGCATCGACGCACCCACGCCGGCAAGTTTTAAGTGTACCGGTCGGTAAGCCCCCGGCGGGTTGAGTCCATCCCAAAGGACGTCCAGAGCGAGCGGATCGCGAACGGCTTCCGCTTGAACAAGGTCGGCGTCACGGGGGTCCTCAAGCCCGTCCAGGTCCGTCGGCCGAATCGCTCCGTCACGCTGACGACGACGCTCGATGTGTTCGTCGATCTCCCGCACGACCAGAAAGGATCGCACCTCTCCCGGAACCTCGAGGCGATCAACGAAGTCGTCGACCGTTCCGTCCGAGAGCCGGTCGGGAGCCTCGAGGAGCTCACCGAGGTCATCGCCCTCCTCCTCCTCAAACGGCACGACTACGCGACGACGTCCGAGGTGTGGGCGACCGCGGACTATTTCCTCGAACGAACGTCGCCGTGGGGCCGCACATCGCTCGAGCCGTACCGGCTCGTGGGCCGGGCGAACGCGCGGAGAGGGGAGCGCGAGGTCGTGCGGTCAATCGGCGTGGAGGTCGTCGGCATGACGGCCTGTCCGTGCGCCATGGAGACCGTGCGGGATGACGTGATGAAGGAGCATCCGGAACTCGCCCAGTGGCCCGAGGGCGTCCCGATCATCACGCACAACCAGCGGAATCGGACCACACTGATCCTGCAAGAGCCGCCGGGCCACGAGCTCGAGGCGGACGAGCTGATCGACATCGTCGAAGAGTCGCTGTCCGCGCCGACGTACGGACTGCTCAAGCGACCCGACGAGGGGCGGCTCGTCGAGATGGCCCACCGGAACCCGAAGTTCGTCGAGGATGTCGTGCGGGACGTTCTGGACCGGCTGCTGAAACGGTATCCGAAGATGCCGGATTCCACGTGGGTGCGCGTCAAGTCCGAAGCAGAAGAGTCGATTCACAAGCACAACGCCCTCGCGGAGCGATCGACGACATTCGGCGAGCTGCGCGCGCTCTAGCTGGACCGCCAGCCTCGCGATCCGTCGTTGGCGACCGCGTCAACATGTTTACAACAAGCGGGACCGCAACCCGGTCGACACGCCGCGCTGGCCTGCCGTAAACATGTTTACGGAGCCTCTGAGCGTCCCGGCTGGGAGTCCGGTGCTCCATTTACTTTCACTGACCTCTCCGGAGAACAGTTATAATATGACTATGATATGGGCCTCCGATGACCCAATCCGCATTGAGCGAAACACCCGCCCCTCTCGTGCTCCTGTCCTACGACGTCTCGTCGATCAATCGCTCAGTCGCCTCGAGGGTGGCACATCTCATCTTTGGTCGAAAGGATGCAGGCCCCGATTCTCCGGTGCCATACATCCTCCGCGCCGGCGTCGTCTGGATCGGACAATCGGTATTCCTTCTTCCACGGTCACTCGCCATGGAACTCGCGGAAGAGCTACACGGTCTTGGGGCCATGGTGACGATGGGGAACGTCTCCATGCCGCGAAGAGAGATCGAATCGTTCCAGCGTCGCGCGCGGCAGCGACGCGTCGTGCAATCAGGATGAGAGGCGGGTCAGGCCTTCGTCAACATGTTTACGGCCAATCTCGCAAAGGCTGATGGGGTCGTGCGCCATTCGCGCCGCGTGGCCGTCACGGTCCTCTGCCACATCTGTCAGCGCCCGACCTTCCTCACGTGCCGGAACTGCGGACGACCCGCGTGCGACGAACACCTCGTTGGAACTGTCTGCGTCGAATGCCGCATCGGGCGTCGTGGGCGGCCACCGGGGGTCCGCGCGAGTTAGGCCCGCTCAGATCAACCGCTTCGCGTCTTCCTTCTCGAGGCCGAGCGCTTTCAACGCATAGGTGAGCGCTTTCAGCCGAATCATGTCCCGCGTCTTGTCGTCCAAGAACTGCTCCATGACGACGGGGGCC
>VBMG01000008.1 GCA_005878485.1 Methanobacteriota archaeon
AGCGCGTCTCGCAACCCAAGGACCCCGCGTGGGTCCAGTCGCTGAATGCGCGGATTCGCAAGAGGTTCGATTCCTCGGGTTCGGAAGGGCGTGCCCGGCTTGCGAAGCCGCAGACGATGCTGAAGATCCTGCGGGAGACGTTACGGCCGGAAGACCTGCTCATCTCCGACGTCGGAGCCCACAAGATCTTCGTGGGCCGGTTCTTCGGCGCCGCGAAGCCCAACACGGTCCTCGTCTCGAACGGCCTCTCCGCCATGGGCATCGCCGTCCCCGGTGGAATCGCGGCGAAGCTGCTGAATCCCGGTCGCCGCGTCGTCACGATCAGCGGGGATGGCGGCTTCCTGATGGCCGCGCATGAGCTGGAGACCGCGAAGCGAGAGCGGGTCGCGACTGTCAACCTGGTGTTCCGGGATGGCGGCCTCGGGAGCATCCGATGGAAACAAATGGCCCGCTTCGGGCGCACGCTCGGCACGGAATTCGGAAACCCGGATCTTCCCGCGCTGGCGAAAGCGTTCGGCGTTCGAGGGTTTGCCGTCGAGCGTGCATCGGCCTTGGCCTCGACGTTGGAGCAGGCGCTCGAGTCGAACGTGCCCTGCGTCGTCGACATCCCGATCGACTACAGCGAGAATCCGTTTCTCAAGTGAGGATCTCTCGCCCGGTCCGATGGGAGCCGACGCCGTCCGTTGCGAGGGTTTATCGCAGGGAACTTTCTCCCGCGGGCTGGGCTTTCATGCGTATCGACCGGCGGCGGTTTCTTCGGACGATGGCGATCCTCGGAGCGATTTTCGCGTACGCGACGATCGTCCTGGGCGGCACCGTCCGCGGGATGGGCGCGGGACTCGCATGCCCCGATTGGCCGCTGTGCAACGGCTCGCTCGTCCCCAGTGTGGGGGACGCCGGAGTCTTGGTCGAGTACGTGCACCGTCTGGTCGCCGTGCTGACCGGCCTCTTCGTTCTCTTCACCCTGCTCGCCGCCATCCTCTGGTTCCGATCTGAGATGGGCCTCGTCACATTGTCGATCGTGAGCTTCGCCGTTCTCGCGACGCAAGTCGGGGTCGGTTGGGTTACAATCACCACCGAGAACGACCCGGCAATCGTCACGCTCCACCTCGCTCTCGGGACCGCGACGCTCGCGGCCGCGCTCATCGTGGCGATGGTTTCTCTCTGGCCCCCATCCGCCGCGAGTGTTGCGCTCGATCGTTGAATCTCATTCGACGAAGAAGTGGGCGACGGTGATCGCGATGAACCCGATCGCGGTCCACACGGGCCACCGGCTCCCGCGGTCCGCCGCTGCCATCGGAACGAACGCTCGCGCGAGCAGCCACAGGCCGAGCGTCGCCTCGACCGCGCCGAGGAACGTCGGAACGGCCAGTTGGACTTCGGCTCGGACCGGCTGGGTGGCGATATTGAAAATCCAACTCGGAACGTACGCGGCCGGGATCGCAAACAGCGAAGCGAACAGGACGACGAATGCAGCCCTCGATCTCCAGGAAGCCGCGAGGGCTGGGACGATGACGAGACATCCCTCCGCAAATCGATGGATGATGGTCGCGCTGACGGTAACGGCATCGATCCGAACGGAGGGCACGAGACCCGGGATGAAGCCGGCGCCCAGCACGAAGCCGTCGCTGAAGCTATGCAGACCGAGGAACGCGACGGCGGTTGCGACAATTCGGTTCGGCTCGGTCCGTATGAAGGACCCCTCAAGGAGGAGCCAAGCGATTCCGGCCCCGACGACAAAGCCAACGGAGGGCACCAACGTCGCGAGGGCCGGATCGAACCCGAGCACGGAGTGGTTCACGAGGACCGCCGCCATTGCATGGGACAAGCCGAGGAACGCCACAATCCCCCCAAGGAGTCCCCATACCGCTTCACGGTGCCTCGTCAGATGCCCGGCGAAGGAATACACAAGGATCGCCGAGAGCGGAATGACTCCAAACCCCGTGGCGAGGACGGCGAGGTCCGTCAACGCACTCCCTCATCGGGATCGCTTTGTCGCGCGGACCGCGCGGACATGATAGACGGCGGCAAAGACGAGGACGAAGCCCAGCGCGCCAACCATGATGCCCGTAATCAGTGGAATCGTGCCTCGGGGCAGCTGCGGAGGCGGCCCTCCGACAATGGAGATGTTACCGGTCATGGTGTTCGGATGGACGTGGCAACGATAGGTCCAGTTCCCGGTCTGTTGCTCAGACCGGGGCATGCTCCAGACAATGATCTTCCCAACGGGATCGTTGAAATCCGGAGAGGCGGGCTCTCCCGGCGACATGGCCAGATCGCCACTGTAGTCGATGAACCAGTTGTGAGGGGCCGAATCGGTGGGAAAGTCCGCCAGGAGGGTGAGCGTCAAGTTGGTGCCCCACATGACGACCAGAGGCGGCCCCGGAATCCGAATCGTCGCATTTGAGAATCCCCACCCGCGCGTCGAGTCGCCAATCAACGTGAGATTGACGGGCCTCGGTTGTGCCAAGACCTGGATCGCACCCGTCATGGAATTCGGATGCATCCCGCACCGGTACGTCCAGTTGCCCGGTTGCAATGCCTGGAAACTCCACACGATCAGGGAAGGCTCTGCCGGCCCATTGAAGGGAGGCGAGTTCGGCTCATCATCGGTCGGGGTCATGCTGTTGTCATAGTCGATGAACCAACTGTGGGATGTCTGCAAGTCGTTGCCGATCAACGTCAGGTTCACCGTGTCTCCATAAAAGACCGTGATGTTTGGGCCGGGATTGGAAATCGTTGCGGCAGTGAACCCCCACCCGGTCGAGGCGTTCCCATACAACGTGAAGTTCACGGGCCAAACTCCCGTCCGCGGAGGGAGAGGCGGGGGCGCGGCAGCGACGACACCAAAGGGACGTATGGCGGCCGGGAGGAACGTGGACCCAAGGGCCAGAGCGGCGCCCAGCACGACAGCGACCACCGCGACGGCCACCACGCACGCAGCGATCCGGATCATCGCGGTCCCTCGGACTCCTCGCCTCACTTCACGACGTGGAGCATGCCGATCATCGAATAGTGATTGAGGCCGCAGTACTCCGCGCACTCGATTCGGTAGTCCCCAGGCTGAAGCGCCTGGAACCAGTACGTGTTCTCGTGCCCTGGGATCACGTCGATTTTGAACAGGAAATCGGGCAGGTAGAACGAATGCGCGACGTCGAAGGATCGCAAGATGAGTTTCACCTTGACCCCAGCCTTAATCGTGAGCGCGCCGGTTGTGTTGAGCGACGCGAACGTCCCGGTCGTGTTGAGCCAGGTTCCATTCCGGACGTACGTGATGTTGAAATTCCAGAACCACTGATGGGCGTTGACCTGCACGATCACATCCGGATTCTGCGGGATCGTATCGGTCGTGACAAGCGTCGTGAACGCCGCGACGCCCACGACGACCAGGATGATCGCAGGGATGACGGTCCACAAAGCCTCGAGGCGGGGGTTGTTCGTCGCCGGGTTCGGGGGGCCCACCGTGTGACCCGGCCGCACTCGGAACTTGAGGACCGCGTAGGCGACGAGCGCCATCACCAAGACGCCGATTCCAATCGCCGGTACGAGGACCAGCCAGAAGAGCTGATCCGTCGCCTCCTGACCTGGCGAGATGGCGGCGCGAACGTTTCCTCCGGAGAACGCGAGGAACAGAAACAGCGCCGGGACCACGAGGGCGACCCGTCGGAGGCCCGACATCGGGTTCGGAAAACCGCTTTCCTCTAAAGACATTGTGGTCGAACGATGCGGATGGGCTTCGGACAATCGCCGAATATCCCATGTGGAAAGCCTTATCTCGGATTCCGAAGTACAGGGCGCGGTGGCCGCTCACTCCGGCCACCGTCTCGGAGTTTCATCGATGGCGGGCGAAGTGGTCTCCGGGTACCATCATCGCAACGCTCCGATCGGCGTGTTCCGTTGGCTCACGACGACCAACCACCACGAGATCGGAATTCTCTACCTCGCGAACTCGTTCCTGTTCTTCCTCCTGGCGGGGATGCTCGCGCTCCTGATGCGGACGGAGCTCGCGTACCCCGGGCCGACGATTGTCGACGCGAACACGTACGAGGAACTGTTCACGATGCACGGGACCACGATGGTCTTCCTCGTCGCGATCCCGATCCTCGCGGGCTTCGGGAACCTCATGGTGCCGCCGCTCATCGGCGCGAAGGACATGGCGTTCCCGCGGATCAACGCGCTGAGCTTCTGGCTGATCCCCACGGCCGGCGTGATCATGTGGCTCGCCGCCGCGAACATCGGGTGGACCGGATACACGCCACTCAGCGTCTACGATACGAGTCCCGGCATCGACATGTGGATCGTCGGGCTCCAGCTCCTCGGGATCTCATCCACCGCGGGCTCGATCAACTTCATCGTTACGATCCTCCGGCACCGCGCGCCCGGGATCACGTTCAAGAACCTCTCCCTGTTCGTGTGGTCGATCCTCGTCACGCAAGGCCTCGTCCTCCTCGCGACGCCGGTCCTCGCGGGCGGGCTGTTCATCCTCCTCCTCGACCGACACGGGATCACGGCGTTCCTCTCGCCGGCAGTCGGCGGCGATCCGATCATGTGGCAGCACCTGTTCTGGTTTTACTCCCATCCGGCCGTGTATATCATGATCCTCCCCGCGATGGGGATCATCTCCGAAGTCATCCCCCGGCTGAGCCACAAGCCGATCTTCGGGTACAAGGCAATCGCGCTCTCGACCGTGGCGATCGGATTTCTCTCGTTCGGGGTATGGGTCCACCACATGTTCACGACGGGCATCTCGATCTCCGCAAGGCTGCCGTTCATGGTGATCACCCTCGCGATCGCCGTTCCGAGCGGCATCAAGATCTTCAACTGGATCGCGACGATGTGGGGCGGAGCGATCGAACTCAAGGCGCCGATGCTCTTCGCGATCGGCTTCGTCACGATGTTCGTGATCGGCGGAATCAACGGCGTGTTCCAGGCGCCGATCCCGCTCGACTACCCGCTCCAGGACACGTACTGGGTCGTCGCCCATCTGCACTACGTCTTGTTCGGCGGCACGATCCTCGGCGTCTTCGCGGGCTTCTACTTCTGGTTCCCCCGGATGTCGCGGCGGATGTACTCGGAGCGGCTCGGCCGATGGCATTTCGCCTTCACGCTGGTCGGGATGAACCTCGTGTTCTTCACGATGCACTTCCTGGGACTCGAAGGGATGCAGCGGCGCATCTACGACTACCCGCCCTCCCTGTGGACCCTGAACTGGCTCGCGACCCTCGGGGCGTTCATTTTGGGGTTCGGACAACTCTTCTTCGTCGGTAACGTCGCGTGGACGTTGCTCCGAGGCCCGGTGTCCGACCCCGATCCGTGGGGAGAGATTCCCGCCCAACGGTACGAGGCGCGCGTCCCGGGGGTCCCGGTGTACGCGATGCCAATCCACGGGATGGCGAACGGCGGAACGCGGGAGTCGACTATCGAGCCGCCACGACGGCCTCAAGCTCCCTGAGGATTTCCGTCGCGAGGCGCGACGCTGCATCGTAGTCGCCGCTCTCGAACGACGCGCGCGCCTGCTTCAGCGACTTCCGAATGTCGCTCACGTTCTTGCCGGCGTCCCGGGCCCGCTTCGCGGTTTCGAGGGCCTTCGTCATCCGCTCGAGCGCATCCGCCCGGGAGACTCTCGGCTTCGTCTCGACGGGTTCATCCTCAAAGATCTCGTCGTGGAGGGGCGCCTGTGCCGCCGCGGTTGTTCCGGC
>VBMG01000009.1 GCA_005878485.1 Methanobacteriota archaeon
CACCTGCTCCGGGGCTTGGTCCTGCCGGAGCTGGGCCACCATCGGTTCGTCAATGAAGATGACCCCGTTCGTCCGCATCGCCGGCTTGTATGACCGGGGGATTTCGTATCGGAACGCATCGATTTTGTCGAGCGGGCCGCGCCATCCGTCGCCCATGTGCATCGGGACGGCCGACTAGGTACGGAGTGCACATAAACGTTCGGACGCTCTTCGGGTGCGTCGCAAACTATATGGCGCGCCGTGATATCGCGTGCCACGGGTTGGGACGAGCTCCGGATTCGCTGTTCCTGCGTCGCCGTCGGGTGGGCATGCGCGGCCGGGACACGTAGGCCCCGGGTTCCCCGAGGAGAGGGGGGAGGGAGTCGGGGAGAGCCGCGGTCCCGCGGGCGGGCCAGAGCTCGTCGCGCCCTTTTCCTGGACGAACTTGCGAGGTGCGTCTCCTCGAGAAGTGGGCTATGAGCGGGCCTCGCCGATCGCCATGATCGCCTCGCGGATGAGGCGGGCCGCCAGGACGGTTGTCTGCCCGAAATCCCAGGCCGGGCTGACCTCGTTGAGATCCATCCCGACAAGGTCAGGGGCAAGTCGCGCGATGACGTTCTTCACTTGGAGCGGCGCCAGGCCAAACGGCTCCGGGTTCCCCACGGCGGGTGCATACGCCGGATCGACTCCATCCATGTCGATTGTGAGATAGATCTTGTCCCGGTTGACCGACTTCAGAGCGCGCTCCGTCGCGGCACGAATCCCCCGATCGTGGATGTCGTAGACGCTGACGTACGTCAACCCGAGTCGCTCCAGATCCTCGCGCTCTTCTGCGCTGTAGGAACGCACCCCCATGTAGACTACGTGCTCCACGCCGACGTGGTCCGCGATGCGCCGCGCGGAGCATGCGTGGGACCATCGGTCCTCGAGGTACTGATCCCGAAAATCCAAGTGGGCGTCGATCCCGATCACCCCGACGTCCTTCGGGAACGCGCGTACGACGGCGGGGGCGAGGCTGTGTTCCCCGCCCACCACGATCGGGATCTTCCCCGCGCGGACGACATCGGTGGCCATCTTCGTGACGCCCTCCACCATCTCGGCCGACGGTCCGAAGGCGGGCGTGTCGCCGAGGTCCGCGACGGGCACCTCGCGGATGTCCCGCTGGTGGTCCATCATGTACGTCTCAAAGTTGTACGACGCCTCGCGGATCGCACGGGGCGCATATCGAGAGCCGCCGCGGAACGAGCACGTCCGGTCGTACGGCACGCCGAACAACGCGATGCGCGCGTCCTCGTACTTCGCGACTGCGTCCGCGAAGCGGGGCGCGGCCATGGGCGAACGGAAACCGCGTGCGCTTATTTGAGGTCGACCCCGGTCACTGGGACGACAGCTTGCGGCGGCCGAGCGCCTCGAGGTACAGAGTCTCCCCGCCGGGCTCGATCTTCCCTTGGTACTCCGCCGTCACCGGGAGCTCGAACGTCTCGTACGTCGCGAGGTCCATCAACTGCGCGACGTTTCCGTGCATCGACAGGACTTGGGCTTTCCGTTTGTCGATCATCGGGACGCGGACCTTGTGCGTCACGGGATGGACAATCGACCGTTTCTGCCCGTCGAACAGCCCGATCACCTCGAGCCTCGC
This sequence comes from Methanobacteriota archaeon, assembly GCA_005878485.1. Lineage (GTDB taxonomy): Archaea > Thermoplasmatota > Thermoplasmata > RBG-16-68-12 > RBG-16-68-12 > RBG-16-68-12. The sequence goes on from VBMG01000009.1 coordinate 1,619, forward strand.
CTTCGCTTCGCCGTGCTTCCCCGGTTTCGACATCTGGATGCTGAGGATCCGGCAAGGCTCGTCGTCGACCACGACGTACCGGTTGACTTTCAGCTCGCGAATCTCCGCCTGCTCCCATGACATCGGATTCGCGCGGCGATGCGGCCGGGCCCTTAAAACGTTTCCTCAGTGGCGCGCGCGCTTTTGCTGAGGTCGTCTTTTCCCGGGGAAGGAGGCCTTCGGTCGCACCGGTTTCTCTGCCTTCCGTCGACGGATGTCCTCGACCGCGGCTCGCAGCTCTTTTGCGAGCTCCGGGGCAATCTTCCGTTTTGTGAACGCGTCCGCGCGGGCCGCGAGCGAGACCTTCGCGGCGAACGCGCGAGCGATCGCACCGCGTTGCCAGGGCGGGGCTCCGTGCACCCAGGGGTGTTGGAAGAGCACGCCGTGCTTCGGCGGTGGTGATCCGGTCCGGAGATGACGGAACAACGCGCGCTCCGCTCCGAGGAGCTGCACGGTCCCCGCGGGTGCGCGGGCCAGGTCCTCGACGGTCCCGGCGAGGGCGATGAGGCGCGCGGCGAGGATCGGACCGGCGAGCTCGGAAACGTTCGGCGCGATTTCTCGAATGGATCGCTCGAGGTACGACTCGATTGCTTTTCGCTGACCTTGGACGAGCTTCGCGAGACCGGCGAACGCCTTGAGCTCGGCCTCCTCGCGTTCGGGCAGGTTCGCCCCGATGCTTTCCCGGCCGTCGATCGGCATGCGATCTCGTCGCCCGTACATCGCGATGAGATCGACGTACGTCCCCGTGTCGACGACGGGGGCGAGCTCCGGGAAATGGAGTCCGTACCACTCCCGCAACCGCTCGAGGAGGACGTTCTCTTCGTGTTGCAGTTCGTCGAGCGCGCCGACGGCTTGCCGAAGATGATCTTCGGGGCCAATCGCCTTTCGCATCCGACGTTTCGCGAGGTCCACCATCGCGGCGTGGAGAAGGTCCCGTCCGTAGCCGAACTCCTCTGGCTTCAGGAACGGCGGGCGTTGGGAGGTCCGGTTTCCGCCGGCCCTCTCGAGGCGGGGCTCGGTGACGAACACCTCCTCGGCGATCGACATGAGTTCCCGTTCTTCGTCGAGGACCTTCCAGTCCTCCACGCGGACCAAGCGGTCGGCCAGCGCGTCGGCGTCTTTCGGGAAGAGCCGCTGGTGGACCACCTTGCCGTCATCCAACAGGAAGGATCCGAACCACGTCGTGACGAGGAGCATTCCGCGGGGCGAACGGGGATGGCCCGTAAAAGGTATCCGCCTACCGTTTCTTCGTTCGCGGTTTCTTCTTCGCAGACGGCGGTGTCTCGTGGATCGTCCGGAGTTGCGACGGCTTCAGGATCCCTCGCTCGGTAATGATTCCCGTAATGTACTTTGCCGGCGTGACGTCGAACGCGGGATTCCTCGCCGGGCTCTCTTTCGGGGCGATCGGGTGCCCGTCCAGATGCAAGACCTCCTGCGGCGAGCGCTCCTCGATGGGGATTTTCGCTCCGGAGGCGAGGGTCGTATCGATTGTGCTGGTCGGAGCCGCTACGTAGAAAGGGACTCCATTTTCTTTCGCCACGACGGCCTTTCCGTACGTCCCGATCTTGTTCGCGGTGTCGCCGTTCGCTGCGATTCGGTCGGCGCCGACCAGGACGAGGTCGATTTCGCCGCGGCCGAGGAAAAGTCCCGCGGCGCCGTCCGTGATGATGGCGTGTTCGATTCCGGCCTCCAGGAGCTCCCATGCGGTCAGCCGGGCTCCCTGGAGCCGAGGGCGCGTCTCGTCCACGTAGACGAAGAACCGTCGGCCTTGCTCCTTCGCGACGCGCATCGGCGCCATCGCGGTCCCGTAGTCGACCGCCGCGAGCGCCCCGGCGTTACAGTGCGTCAGGATCCGCGTGCCGTTCCGGATCAGCTTGGCCCCATGCTCGCCGATCTTTCGACACCGCTCGATGTCGTCTCGGGCGTACCGTTCCGCGGCCGCGAGCAAGTCCTGTCCCCCCGCGGCGGCCGCCATCATCGTATCAATCGCATAGAACAGATCCTGGCCCGTGGGTCGCGTTTTCCGGAAACGGTCGGCGACAATCTTCAAGTCGAGTCCCTGTTCGCCGGCCTGAGCCATGCCGTACGCGGCGGTCGCTCCGATGGCGGGCGCCCCCCGGACCACCATGTCCTCGATGGCGACCGCGACGTCCTCGTATGTCTTCGCCTCGTAGACCCGGACGTCGAAAGGAAGGTACCGCTGATCGATCAGCTTCACCATGCCGTCTTCGAGCCACACGGTCTTGAGCTCGCGCGGGACGCCCTCGATCGTGACGTGCAACCGAGTCCTCCTACGGACGCCGCAGGGACGAAAGCAGGCTCGACAGCCCTGGTCGGCCGAGTTCCCGCTTCATGTCGCGTGTGAGGGAGTCGTAGTACGTGACCTGCTGCTCGACCTTCAAGAGCTCGTCGTCGAGGCGGCGGCGCTCTTCCTCCAAGCCTTGCAGCGCATCGAGGAGATGCTTCTCCCGGAGGCGCCAGCGTTGCGCCTCCTTCCGGGTCACCTCGAGGGCACCGGGCATGTCAGCGCCCCCTGAGAATCGGGGAGACGTGGGACCGCGAGGGCCGCGTCTGGGCCTCGCCCCTCAGGTCGGTGAGGAGCCGGTCGTATTCCAGGATCTTCCTGCGGACGCCGTCCAGTTCCTTCCGCAACGTCATTCGCCGTCGCTCGAGTTGCCGCAGACGGTCCCGAACTCGTTTTCGGCGCTCCCGCCACTTCCTCCGTTGTTCCAAGGCGAGCAGCACGCTGGAGGGGTCCATGGGGCGGTTCACTCCAGATGGTCCAGACTATTTAATCGTGATGTCTGCGCTCTACTCTGCCTTCACCTGCGCGGTCGGCAGGACGGTCTTGAGCAGGTCGAAGAGGTTCATCGCCTGGCTCACGACGTCGTGCGCGATCCCATCCGTTGCGTCGAGCCCGAAGACGAGCTCCAGGTTGTCGATCTTCCACACGCTCACGAAGTTCGCAACGGTTCGATGCGTTGCGGCTTCGCTCACGCGGACCTTGCCGATGAGATTCTCCCCCTCCCGGGTCGTGGACAGAGAGAGGACGTAGCCGCGGCCCTCCAGCTGTTTCTTCGCGATTGTCGCCATCTCGGATTTCTCTTCTTTCGCCATCGAGGGCGCCTCCCGCCTGCGCAATCCCTGTTAGCGGTAATAAAGTCGCCGCAGCGGAACCGACGCCGCTTCGATGGAGATTTATACCGCACGGTCCTTGCGCGGCGCTGCGGGCTCGTGGTCTAGCGGTTATGACATCGCTCTCACACAGCGAAGGTCACCGGTTCGAATCCGGTCGAGCCCATTCCTTTCGGCGGGCCCAGGATGGGAACGCCTCGTGTGCGAGCCGGTCTACGGATGGGCCGAGGTCGACGTGAGCGCGGCGACGAGCACCGCGACGAGCGCCAGTCCCCCGAGCGGAATCAACGCGATCCATCGCGGTTCGTAGCGCAGGTGCATGTAATAGGCCACAACAAGGCTCGCCTTGATCGCTGCAAGGACGACAAGGATGGTAATCGTCTCGAGCCGCGGCAGGCCGAGGCTGTAGACATTCAGCTCGATGAATGTCACGACGGCGAGGATTACGAACACGACAACGTAAGGGCGCTTCCGAACCTCCTCGACCGGAGCCGTTCCCGTTGCCGTCGCGGTTGCCATCCGTCACCTCATATCAGGTAGACAATCGTGAATAGGAAGATCCAGACCACATCCACGAAGTGCCAGTACAGCCCGACGAGTTCCACGGCTTCGTGATTCTCTTTCGTGAATCCGCCTTTGAACGCCTTCCGGGTGACGTACGCCATGCCGATCACGCCGGCGGTCACGTGAGAGCCGTGGACGCCCGTCTGTGCGTAGAACGTCGGGCCGTAAAGCGGATTGACGTTGAACGGTGCGCTCTTGAACGTGAGGTGCTCGCCGAAGTACAGATGTTGGTACTCGAACGCCTGGATGCTGAGGAACGTGATCCCGAGCAACAGGGTCGCCGCGAGGAACAAGCGGAGGCGCTTCTGATTTCCACGC
>VBMG01000023.1 GCA_005878485.1 Methanobacteriota archaeon
CGTTCGGGAAAGAGAGTTCAGCCTCGGTGGAATGCGGTGAGCTCCGTCACGATCCGGCTTGCGCCGAAGGGCGCCGCCGCCTTCACGACGTTCCCGACGGCCGCGCTGAACCACGCCACCGCCGGGACCCGAGGCTCCATCCATCCGTCGGCCCCGACCCCCATCGCGGGCGTGAGACGATCGTTCGTCCCGATATCCAGCGTGGGCAGCGTGAGGCGCACGGGGATCGCGGAGAACGTCCCCGCAGGCGTCGTCACGTCTTCCACCATGCCGGAACGCGCCAGGAGCCGAATCGGCAGGGTGACGGTAAAGTTGTGGCCGAATTCGAAATACTCGTTCGGCGCATCGAGCCGCCACTTGGTCCACACGTGGATCGTTGCGTTGCTCGAGACGTTCCAGGTCTCGTTCTCATTGAGCGGGAACGCCCACACATCGAGCGCCGGCTCATACGTCGTGTCGACTCTTGTCACGTACGTGGCGTTGAACGTGCCGACTTCCGTCCAGATCGAGCCCGTGATGCGGACGGTCCGAACGTCCCGTAGCTCCGCGAGGTCCGACGCTCGGTACAGCGTGTAGCCATCGACCGTCGCGTTCTCCATGAAGGTGCGGCTCCACAGCATGATCGTCGCGTTGCCGAAGTCGCCGCTCCGCGCGAGGTCGATCAGGCTTTCGACATGGAACGATCCGTGCACGCTCACGTTGTACTGTCCACCCTCCGAGGCGGTCACCATCCGAGTCACGTTGCCCGTGGCGACGAACGCGCTCAACGTCGGCACCGCCGAAGATCCGTTCACGTGGTAGGTCCAGAGGTCGCCGACGTGCCACGTTGGCACCCCAATCGAGGACGCCTGCGGCGTGTTCCCGCCCGGCGCCCCCAGGTTCAGGAGGTTCGCCGGTCCGAGGGCCACCGCAGCGATCGCGAGGGACGCCAAGATCGCCGTCGCGACGAGCATTCCCATCCATTTTGTCCGCATGGCAGTTCTCCTCTCCTTGCGGGCGGGCGAACACCGAGTGGAGTATAAGGGAATTATTAGACGGACGTAGAACTCGGAGGCGATAATGCATTCGTCCGGTCGCATCTGGCACACCGTTCGAACGAAGTTCGCGAGGCGTCCGCAGGACCGTCACAAACCTTTAGACGGGTGAGGCCATCGAGGCACCCGCGATGGTCCGCCTCGGGTTCGTCGTCGGCATCGTGGTCCCGGTCATCCTGCTCGGCGTGAACCTCGTCCGGGGCTACGGCGGTATCCTCGTGACGGCCGCGTTGATCGTCTGGATCGGGACGGCGGTCATCTTCACGCCGACCTCGGAGGAAGGGGCCTAGCCTTTCTCGTACAGTGAGTCGCCCGCCACGGACAGTTCGACCCACTCGTCGATCGACCGGACGTCCTCCAGGAGGACGTTCACCATCGTGCTCTCCTCGTCTTCCACGATGAACGAGTCGAGGACGTCGTCCGCTTCGTTCGTGTCCCGGACGATCCCGACGAATTCGCCGTCCGAATCGATCACGTTCAGCCCCGCGAAGATCTCGGCGGAAGGACCTTTCAACGTCACGCGGTCTACGACCCCGCTCACGAACCGACGGCCGAGCCGCAGCCGGCCCGCGGACCCTTCGCCGAGGACGAGGACGTTCGGCTCCTCCCCGGACACGTAGCCGACCTCGACGCCCTCCGCATCGACGACCGTCATCCCGACGAGGGACCGACCCCGCCGCGCCGCCAAACGAGCCACCTCCGCGGCCCGTCCCGCGGGACGACCGCCACGGGCCGTCCGAACGACGGGCGGCTACTGAAGCTTTTCGACGACGGGCCGGCGCCGCGTCCGAGCCACACCGTTATCATCGAGGATACCGAGGACGCTTCATTTATACCGGCTGACCCGGCATTCGAACGGGTCGTTCCCTCCCGAGGCGGAGGGCATCCTCTCGGTTGGAGCCACATGGCCCGCTGCCCGCTGTGCGAATCGGACGTGCCGGACGGGCGGCCGGGCTGCGATGCGTGCGGCCAACCGTTCAATCGGGCGATGACCGCCCGAGCCGCTCCGGACCTCGTGAAGCGGGCGATTGACGCGGCCCGCAAAGACCTCCTCGCATCGAGCCGGGATCCCGCGGACTCGACGTTCGCGCGGAGCCTCGTCGACCGGGCGGAGCAGACGGAGGCCGCCGGGGACTTCGGCCGCGCCCTCGACCTCGCGCGCGCTTCGCGGCGTGCGCTCGAAATTGCGAAGCGGAAGACGCGCGTGGCAGAGGCCCTGCGTCACGCGGACGCCGTCCTCGAGCGGGCGAAGAAGGCCGGCATCGAAACGCTCGCGTTCGAGCGGAACATCGAAGGCGCCCGCGGGCTCGCGGCCCGAGGCCATCACGTGGCCGCGGAACGCCTCTTGCGGCGGGTCTCCATCCGGACGCTCGACCAGCGGCGGGAACGGGTCCTCCAAGGAATCCTCGACAAAGCCGCTTCTCGTGTGCGGTACGCGAAAGAGCGTGGTGGAACCGTCGACGATGCGGAAGGCCATCTCCGAGAAGCCCGCCAAGCCATGGCGACGCGGGAGTACACGAAGATCCGGCCCCTCGCCGCGAAGGCGGTCGATCGCGCGGACAACCAGCGCAAGTACGCACGGGCCGAAACGATCGTGGACCGCGCCGCCGCGGACGTGGAGGCCGCTCGCCGGGACGGCGTGAACATCACGGAAGCCCGCAAGCATCTGACCGAGGCCCGCGACGCGCTCCGACGTGGCGTGTACGCGGATATCCCGCTCCTCGCCCAGCGAGCTCGAAACAGCCTGCGCGAAGCCCGACGGTTCGCGGCCGCGGATTTCGTCTTCCGGGAATCCGCCCGGGAGGCGGCGCGGGAACGCCGAAAAGGCGCCGACGTCGGCCGGGCAGACGCGATCCTCGCCGAAGCCGCCGAGGCACTCGCGGGGAAGGACTACGCCCGGGTTCGGGTCCTCGCGAAGGACGCGCACGACGCCGTCCGAGAGGCGTCCGTACTCCGGAACGTCCACGACGCGTTCGCGAGCCTCCAGGTCGACGCGGATGACCTCCGCAAGCTCGGCGCGGAAGCGGCCGACTTCGAGACGACGCTCGTCGAGCTCACGAAGGCGCTTGAGGAGAACGACCTGCCGTCGGCACGACGGCTCGTGTCTCGAGCCCGACACGGCGCGGAGTCGGCGCGGGACGCCCACTTCCGAGCGGTCATGGAGCGGTCTCTCCAGATCATCCTGGCGAACGCGGCGCGGGGCCTCGACCCCGTCATCGCCCGCCAGCTGCTGAAGGAAGTCGACGACGCGATCTCGCTCGGCAAGCCGGTCGACATGCAGTCGTTGATCGACAAGCGCATGGCCGAAGCGGACGCTGAGACGGAGACCCGGTTGAATTCGCGGGTCATGCAGGCGCGGGACGACATCGTCGCGCTGCGACAGGCGGGGCAGAACGACACGATGGCGCTCGAAGGCAAGCTCGCCGACGCCGCGATCGCAATCCAGGAGCGGCGCCTCATGCACGCGGACGTGCTTCTCGATGGCGTCGAGCATGATGTCTTCGCGACCCGCGAACTGCTCCGGAGCGCCGCGGCGGAGGTTCTCGGACAGGCACGCGGGGAAGTCGCCCGGGCGAAGGCCGGGGGCATCGACGTCAAGACCGCGGATCGGATGTTGAAGGACGCGGAGGCATCCTATTCGGAGGCCCGTTATGGCGACACGATCTACGCCGGAAAGGCGTGCATCTCCGAGGTCGAGGAATTCGCGCGCTCAACCGCGGACACGAAACGGAAAACGGACGCCGAGGAGGCCCGGTCGAAGGCCGAGCGCGCGGACCTGATCCGGGGGCGGATGGAAGCCGTCCGCGCCGAGATTGGCAATCTCGTCGCGCAAAACGTCGACCTGGCGAAGGCGGTCGAGACGCTGACCGCAGCAGAGCAGGCAATCGGCCGTGGGTCGCTCGACGAGGCGGAGCGGCTCGTCGCGAACGCGGAAGGGATGGTCCAGGGCGTGAAAGTCACACTGAACGGACAAGCCCAAGCCGAGCTCCGCCGGGCGCGCAAAGCAATCGAGCTCGCCGCTGCCGACCGGATCGAGGCGCCCGAGTTCGCGGCGCTCCTGGAACGGGCGCAAGGCGCCCTCACCGGAGGCCGGCCTGCCGAGGTCCTTGCGGCGGTGGGCGAAATCGACCGCCTCCTTGCGGAAAAACGGCAGTCACGGTTCCAAGAGGACCAACGGCGTATGCTCGAGAAAGCCCGCAGTGCGGCGACGAAATTCATCACGGTCAAGAAACTCATCGAAGACTTGAGGCAAGCGGAGATCGACATCACCGGGGCGCAAGAAAGCCTTCGGGCGGCCGAGGGCGCCCTGAAGGACCGGAACTTCGACGACGTCGACGTCATCCTGTCGGACTTGGACGCGACCGCGAAGGAACTGATGGACGAGCTCGTCGCGGCCACGAAAAACCTGATCGACCGCGCGGACCGCAAGATTCGGGACGGGCGGGACAAGAAGCTCCCGATGGAAGGCGCAGTCGAGCTCCTCGACGCCGCGGAGGCGAACTTTGCGCACGGGGAATACGCGGACGCGGTCGAACACGCACGGGCGGCGGAGCAGAACGTCTCGGAAGCGCTGAAGACGGTCTCGGAGCGGGAGGCGGAATCCCGTCGGACGGCCCAGGAGGCCGCGCGGGCGATCGTCTCGGACCTCCGGAAGACGATGGGTGACCTCGCCCGAGCCGACATCTCGATCTTGGGGGCGGAGCAGGCGCTCGCGCGGGCCGAAGCCGCGGCCGACGCAGGCCATTACGCGGACGTTCCGCGAGAACTCGCGGAGACGAAGGAGATGGCGGCCCGGTTGACGGCCGGTCTGGAAGCCGCCGCGAAAGACCTCGTCTCGCACGTGGAGCGCGCGGTGAACGACGCGCGGTCCTCTGGCCTGGACCCGGGTCGCGCGGACACGGTCCTCGCGAACGCGCGGGAGGCGATTAGCGACCACCGATTCGTCGAGGCAATCGAATACAAGAAGGTCATCGAGGACATCCTTGACGAGACGCGACGAGTGAGGCAGACGCGGGCCGCCCGGGACGAATTGTCCGAACTGCGGGCGAAGGTTGAGGCTCACGCGAAGCTTGGCGCGGACGTCCGAATGGCCTCCGAGTTCCTCGCGCGCGCCGAGGCGATGATCGATGCGGGCGAACTCCAGGATGTGAGCGGGTACGCAAAGCGTGTGGACGAAGAGGTCGACCTCGCGCGAAAGGCTCACCTCAATTCCGTCGTCGATTCCTTCACCCGCCTCATCGACGAGGGCGTGTCGCTCGGCCTTCACGAACAGGAGCTCGAGGAGTTCCGGGCGCATGCCGGGGATGCGGCCGCCGCGGACGACCTCGAAGCCGTATACCGGCTGAAGGGCGACCTCCAAGAGCGACTCTTGGACGCAAAGCGGAAGCAGATTGTGAAGCGGTCGATGACCGAAATCGAAGGCCTCGAGGACCTCGTCACGCAGTCCGAACGGCAAGGCGTCCCGGCGGAATCCGCCCGACGGAATTTGGAACAGGCCCGGAAGGCGATCGTCGGCGGCGATATCGATGGCTTCGAGCACGGCCTCGCGGACGCCCGCGCGGCCCTCGAGGACTCCCGCCGGACGAACTTCCTCGAGAAATACGAGACGCGGGTCCACGGCATCTCCACGATGATCGCGAACGCGAAACGACTCGGTGCGGAAGTCGGGGACGCGGAGAAATCCCTGGGCCAGGCGGAAGCCGCGCTCCGCGCGAGCGACATGTCGATGGCGGACATCCTGATCAAACAGGCCGAAGTCTCGATCGGCATCCAGATCCAGAATTTCATCAAGAACCGATACCCGAACCTCGAGCTGCGCCTCCCCGCTGCGGGCCTCCAGGCCGGCGAGTGGAACCAGTACGCCTTCGAGGTCGAGAACCGCGGGAAGCTCCCGGCGCGCAACGTCCAGATCGAGCTCTCGGGCGACGTCGAGGCGAAACAGGTCGCGCCGATCTCCGAGATTGGCATCGGCGAGGTCGTCCCCGTCCGGGTTGGCGTCAGGCCGAAAACCGCGGGCGCGGTCCCGGTCGCGGTTGGGATCACGTACAAGCGGCTCTTCGACGAGAACCGGTACGAGGTCCGCGACACGAAGGAGATCAAGGTCGAGCCCGAGGCGACGTACCTCGTCGAGGACGTCTTCCTGATCCACTCCGACGGACGGCTCATCTCCCACCACAGCCGCAAGTTCCGCGAGGAGATCGACGAGGACATTTTCTCCGGCATGCTTACCGTCGTCCAGGATTTCGTGAAAGACTCGTTCAAGTCGCGCACGCGGGTCGGGATGAAGCGGCTCGATTTCGGGGACTCGAAGATCCTGATCGAGCGTTCGCCGCACACGTTCCTCGCGGTGGTGGTCGTCGGGCAGGAGCCGAAGCTCCTGCCGCTCTACATGCTCCAGGTCCTGAAGGAGGTCGAGGACCGATACGGCACCGTCCTCGAGAAATGGACGGGCCTGCTGCACCAGCTCGAAGGCGTTGACGAGTCAATCAAGAAGCTGCTGTTCGTCGCGAAAGACCCGAGCGCGGAAGTGGGCCCGTTTGCGGACAGCCCGGTCACCCTGACGGCGAAAGTGATCGAGGCGCTCGGCGCGGCCCAGACGACGGAGGCGAACGAACTCCTCGCGAAAGCGCAGTCGACGTTGGAGACGGACATCCAGCTCGCATGGCAGTTCATCGAACAGGCGAGGTCGCAGGCGGACTCGATCCAGCATCAGCTGCGGGACCGCATGGGGGACATCCTCGCGGCGGCCCGGGACACGGTCGCCGAGATGAAGGGGATCGGCGTGGACACGAGCCAGGCCGAGCTCCTGCTGAGAGAGGCGGAGGAGGCGTTCCACGAAGCGAAGTACGAGCGCGTTCGGGAGATCCAGCAAGGCCTCCATGAATCGCTGGAGCGTCAGAAGGGCGAACTCGCCGCGAAGAAGGTCGAAGTCGAGCTCGCGTCCCTGATCAACGACATCCAGATCGCGAAGAGCCAGAACCTCGATATCCGGGAGGCCGAGTCGTACCTCACGAAGATCGAGGGGGCGATTCAGAAGCGGAACCCCCGCCAGATGGACGAGTACCTCCGACGGGCGAAGGAATCGCTCGCGCGACAGCGCCGGCGGACGGTCCTCGACCGGGCCCGCGCGAACGTGGAAAAGCTCCGGGCCATGGTGGCCCAAGCGAAAGCGGTCCATGCGGACGTCGGCGACGTCGAGGCCCTCCTGGAAAAGGCAGAGGACGCGATGCGCTCCGACGACCTGAAGGGAATCGACCCCTTGATCGATCGGGCGGAGGCCTCGATGAAGGCTCGCGTCGACCAGCTCCTGAAGGATCGCTACCCGCGGCTCTTCTTGGAGACCGCCCATGCGGGCTTGCAGACGAACCGTTGGAACCGCTTCGAGATGCAGATCACGAACAAGGGGAACTGGCCCGCGGAACGCGTCATCCCGATCGTCACGGGGCCCGTCGAGGTCCTAGGACTCAAACTGATCGACGTGATCGAGCCGAATCAGAAGGTGTCCCTCGAGTTCGGGCTGAAGCCGAAAGAAGCTGGGACGATGGACTTCGACTTCGAGGTCCAATACACCCGGCCGCTCGACGACGGGAAGCACCAGACGACGGACACCGCGGTCGTCCGCGTGGAAGCGGAGGGCGGCTACGTCGTCGAGGACGCGCTCCTGTTCCATTCGACGGGCGCGCTCGTGTGCCGCGAGAGCCGCACCTACCTGCCGCCCGAGGAGAACTCCCGGGTCGCCAGCCTCGAGACGAAGGTGAAAGAGTTCGTGAACAAAGCGTTCCCGACCGGAGGAAAGAGCCTCCAGACGATCTCGCTCGGCGGGACGACGGTCCTCGCGGGCCGCGGGCCCCAGGCGTTCCTCGCGGTCACCCTGCGTGGGAAGGAGCCGACGATCCTCCCGCTGTACTTGTTCCAGGTCCTCAAGGAAATCCACGACTCGTACGGGCCGCGCCTCGAAACATGGACCGGCGATCCTGCGGAGCTGCCGGGCATTCGGGACGTCGTGCGGAAGATCCTCTTCGCGACGGACGTCGAAGGCGTGTCCCTGGGTCCGCTCGAAGACACCCCCGTGAGCAAGGTCCCGATGCTCATGGAACGTGGACTCCTCGCGGGCGAAGGGGGCAAAGACTTCATGGTCTGGGCACGGTCGTCATTCGAGAGAGGCGGATACGAGCAGGGTGTCGCGGTCCTCAAGAACGTCGCGGACGCGACGATGGGACCGACGGAGGAGATTGCCAAAGAGATCCGGCAGACGATCATCGCGTCGAAGGAGGCGGGGACGCTCCAGATCTCGGATGAGCAGGTCAACACTTACGTCGAATTCCTCCGGCTCGCACTGGAGGCCGCCTTCCAGGCGAAGCACCGCGCCGGGATCGAACGGTACTGGCCCGTAGCGCGGATCGCGGTGAAGACCGTCGACCAGCTCGGCTACGACGCGTTGAGCGCGTTCCGCAAGGTAGTCGTTGGGCAGAGTGGCGCGAAGGAGCTCGACCTCGTCGCGCCGAACGAGGTGTGGCGCGGGATGAAGATTGACGTGCAGGTCCACATGCAGTCCGTGAGCGCCTCGTACAAATTGTGGGCGAGGAAGATCGAGATTCTCTTGCGCTCGCAAGATGCGTGGAAGATCAAGGCCGGCCTCGACAAGGGCGAGTACTCCGTCGGGATTGAAGGACAGAAGGTCCGCATCGACCCCACGATGGTCTCATTCGTCGAGTCCGTGCCGGAGTACGTCGTCGAGGAACCGTTTGAGGGCGGCACCTTGTTTCTGGACACGCGCATGTCAAAAGAGCTCCTCGCGGAAGGGTACTCGAAGGAGATTGTGAACCTCGTCCTCGAGGCTCGGAAGGACATGCGGCTCGCGGACGACCGCATCGTCGCGATCGAACTCGTCGCCGGGAAGGGCTTCCGAACGATGGTAGCGCCGTGGAAGGACATGATCCTCCGCGAATCGAATGCGTTGGAGATGGAGTTCGTCACGGCGCCGTCGTCGGACGCATACGTCATCGAGGCGGGCCTCGGGCAAGAGACGTTCCTCCTCGGGGTGCGGCGGGCGGAGATGTAGTCTTCGGGCAGCACCCGTTCTCCGAACTTGCGCGTGAACGGCCGTCCCGGACGGCAAAGGCTAACTGGAAGACAGAGCATCGCAACGCTCGATGGGGATCAACCTTTCCGACATCGTCGCTCCCGAGCCTCGGACCCTTGAAGATTTCTCAGGGAAGGTCCTGGCGATCGACGCGTTCAACACCCTCTATCAGTTCCTGGCCATCATCCGTCAACCGGATGGCACGCCCCTCATGGACCGGCAAGGTCGCGTCACGTCCCACCTGAGCGGGCTCATCTACCGTCTATCGAACTTTGTCGCGGTAGGGATCAAGCCCGTCTTCGTTTTCGATGGCGAGCCCCCCCGGCTCAAAGCGCGCACCCTCGTGGCCCGCGGCGAAGTCAAGCGGCGTGCGGAACGGGAGTGGCGAGAGGCCGTGGAGATCGGCGACCTCGCGACGGCGCGGACGAAGGCGATGCAGACGTCGCGGCTCACGGACGAGACGGTCGATCAATCGAAGCGTCTCCTGGACCTGCTCGGGCTCCCGTGGGTTCAGGCGCCCGCGGAAGGGGAGGCGCAGGCGAGTGCGATGGCCCGCGCCGGACAGGCGCATGCCGCCGCCTCGCAAGACTATGACTCGCTCTTGTTCGGCTCGCCCCGTCTCGTGAAGAACCTCGCGATTAGCGGCCGGCGGAAATTGCCGCGAAAGGACGTCTACGTCGACGTGCAGCCGGAGGAAATCGCACTCGATGCGACGCTGGCGAGCCTCGGTCTCACCCGAGAACAGCTCGTCGACATGGGCCTCCTGATCGGCACGGACTTCAACGAGGGGGTCAAAGGAATCGGGCCGAAGAAGGCGCTGGCGTTGATCAAGAAACATGGATCGCTCGAGCCGGCACTCGCGGAGCTCGGGGTCGACATCGAGTCCAAAGGTGAGGTGCGTGAGATCTTCCTGAAACCGAACGTCCTCGCTGACGTCGACATCGGGTTCCGCGATCCTGACGCAGACGGCGTCCGGCACATGCTGTGCGACGAACACGATTTCTCGCGCGACCGAATCGATGCCGCGTTGGATAAGTTCGGCACCGCGCGGGCGGAGCAGAAACAGAGGTCCCTCGACTCCTGGTAGGCACTGCACGAGAACCGAGTCGAAAGGCTTTAACGGGGTCCCGGTTTCCGTGCGGCAATGCCGCTCGACTTCGTGTCGTCCGTGCTCGTTAGCACCGTGCTCACGGGGGCGCTCAGCGCCTTGGCCTATTGGCGGGAGGTGCTGACGTGGGACGGCAGCCTTGGGGCGTTCGTCGTCGGCATGGTCATCGGGATTTTCGGCGACGTGACGTGGCTCTTCCTGCTCCTCTTCTTCCTCCTCTCGAGCTTCCTCGCGACCCGCTACCGGTTCGCGCTCAAGGAGGCGCTGGGCGTCCAGGAGGGCGTGCGGGGGGAACGCAGGGCGAGCAACGTCCTCGCGAACGGGATCGCCCCGATGGCCGTCGCCACGATCTCGCTCGTCATGCCCCCCGGATTTCCGAAGGCGATCAGCGGGATCGTCTTCCTTTCGGCTCTCTCGGTCGCAGGGGCCGACACCTTGGCCAGCGAGATCGGCGTGCTCTCGCGACGGACGGTCCTCATCACGAATTTTCAGCGCGTCCCGCCGGGGACCGATGGGGGCATCTCCCCCTTGGGCCAGCTCAGCGCGATCGGGGCCGCCCTCTACACCTCGGTCGTGGGGTGGTTCGTCCTGTCCTACCTCGCGCGGTTGTACGCATTCACGCCGACGCTCCCCGTCGCGCCGACGTATGTGCTCATCCCGGCGACGATCGGATTCCTCGGTTGCCAAATCGACAGCGTGCTCGGCGCGACCCTCGAGCGGCGCGGCCTCGTGAACAAGAAGACGGTGAACCTGGTGTCGACGACGTCCGGCGCGATTTTGTCGTACCTGATCCTTGTGGCCGCAGGCCCGCTACCGACGTAGGGCCTTCTTGACGAGGTCCACGCCTTCCGCCGCGAGCGCGTCCGCGCGGGCCGATGTCCGTCCTTCCGCGTACACCCGGAAAATCGGCTCGGTCCCCGAGGGACGGACGAGGACGGCTCCATCGGCCTCGAGGATCTTCACGCCGTCCGTCGTGTCGACCTTGCGGCCCCTCGCGAGCGCGACGATCGAGGTGAGCACCGCGTCCCGCTGATCGGCGGGCACCGGAACATTCGCCTTCTTGATGTGGTACTCGGGGAGCTCCGCCTCGAGGGCGGAAAGCGTCTTGCGCGCGTGGGCGAGGATCTCGAGCATCTTCGCCGCGGCCATCGCTCCGTCGCGGCAAAACTGGTGGTCCGGGAAAATCGCGCCTCCGTTCTCTTCGCCTCCGAAGGTGGCGCCCGTCTCGAACATGACTCCCGCGACGATCGGCGATCCGACTCGGGTCCGCACCACGGTCCCGCCCGCGGCCCGCACGACGTCCTCGAGGAGCGACGACGTGCTCACCGGCGTGACGACGGTGCCACCACGTCCCCGGATCGCGGCCTGTGCCAGGAGGGCCAGGCTCTTGTCTCCGACGACGAATGAGCCTTTGTCGTCGACGAAGACCGCGCGGTCCGCATCTCCGTCGTGCGCGATTCCGAGATTCGCGTGCACTTCTGACACGACGCGCATGAGGTCGCCGAGGTGCGCGGGAATCGGCTCCGGCATCCGGCCGGGGAAGGCTCCGTCCGGTTGGGCGTTCAGTGAAATGACGCGGCATCCGAGGGACCGCAACAGGTACGGCGTCGAGAGGCAACCCGCGCCGTTTCCCGGATCCACGACGACCGTGAAGGCGGCCTTCCGGATCGAATCGACGTCGACCTTCCCGCGGATCGCCTCGAGGTACCGCGAGACCGCGGTGTCGTCCGATCGGATGGATCCGACCTCGGACCAGGGAGCCACGCGGAACCGTTCCTCGAAGAAGATCGACTCGATCGCCTCCTCATCCTCGCGGCGCATCTCCATCCCGCGGGCATCGATCGCCTTGAGGCCGTTGAACTCCCGCGGGTTGTGGGACGCCGTGACGACGACGGCACCCTTCAGGGCGCCACCCGCCTTCGCAACGTGGTACTCGGCGCACGGCGTCGGCACGATCCCGAGGTCGATGACTTCGCAGCCCGCGGACATCAGACCGGAGGCGGCCGCGCGAGCGAGCATCGGACCGCTGAGGCGCGTGTCGCGAGCCAGGGCTACCGGCCCGCCCCCGAAGAACGTGCCAATCGACCGGCCGACCTTCACCGCGAGCTCCGCATTCATGTCGGGCCCAACGACCCCACGGATCCCGTTCGTCCCGAACAGACGGGTCACGCAGTCACCCGTTCGTCGACGATCGTCGCATGGGGAGACACCTGCACGGTGTCCCCCAGGATGCTGTCACGGACGTGCGCCCCCTCGCCGATCGCCGCCCCGGCCCCGATGATCGACGCCGTGACCTCCGCCTTGTCGTCCACGCTGACGCCTTCCAAGAGCGTCGCGTTCCGCAACGACGCGCGGCCGATTCGGCAGGCTTTCCCGAGGACGACGTGCGGTCCGACGCGGCCTTCGACGTAGGCACCCGCGGCCACGTACACGGGGGGCCGCAACGAGCCCGCGGTCACGTCGGCATCGGGAGAGATTTTCGCGTGCCCGGCGTCGAGGAGGAGCCGCTGCGCATTGAGGTAGTTCGGCAACGTGCCCGCGTCGGACCAGAAGCCCTCGTACCGGTACGGGAAGACTCCATGTTCGATGAGACGCGGGAACACCTCTCGTTCCAGGGAGACGGCGTGGCCCGCCTCGATGAGGTCAAGCACCCGCGGCTCGAACACATACCGACCCGCGTTCACCAGGTTGCTCGGTGCCTCGCCTTTCGCCGGCTTCTCGACGAATCGGGTGATGCGGCCTTTCTCGACCGCGACGACGCCGTACGCGGACGGATCGTCCACGGGCCATACCGCGATCGTCGCGATGCCCTGCGCTTTCTCGTGGGCCGCGACGAGCCGATCGAACTCGATCGTGTCGACGACATCTCCGTTGTACACCGCGAACGGTCCGTTCAGCCACCGTTGCAGACTCTTGATTGCGCCGGCGGTCCCCAACGGGACCGGTTCCTCGACGACGCGGACCGCGACGCCGAATTGGCGTTCGCGGAAGAAGTCCCGCACTTGCTCGAACATGTAATTCACCGCGACGATCACTTCGTCGCAGGAGGGTGGCAGTGCATCCAAGATATGGGCGATCTGCGGCCGGTCGACGAGCGGGACGAGCGCTTTTGGGCGATGCAGGGTCAGCGGTCGGAGTCGGGTGCCGAGCCCGCCGGCGATGATCACAAGCTGCATCCGCGCTCCGATGCGGGGCCGCGGTTATGTATTTTGTCCGCCCTCGGCCTCACTTCGGCACGATCGTGACGACGTTGTTCCCCCGGAGGACGACCGTCCCGACGCGGCGGACGTTGTCTTCCTTCGTCTCCTCCGTATCTTCGAGGACCATGTTCATGTAGTCGTCGTAGCCGACGAGCTTGCCCTCGAGAATCCGGTTGTCTTTGAGGAGGAGCTGCACTCGCTTGTTGATGGATTTTTCTAGAACGTTAAGAGGCATCACCATGAAGGACGTTCCCCCCTTCCGAAGCCGCGATATCGTGTGAATGCACTTAAAGCCTCTCTCGAACGGATGCGTCGCTCGACGCAGACGCTGGGCCGCGAATGTATTTATCGCGTGCCACACATTCACGCGCGGTTCCGATGGAACGAAAGAAAGTCGGCGAGGTCTTCCACTTTTATGGGAAGATCGGCGTCTGTGCAATCCGGCTCACGGACGGCGCGCTCGCGGTCGGCGACACGGTGGCGATTCAAGGGCCCACGTCGAACCTGGAGCAGCGGGTCGACTCGCTGCAAGTCGAGCACGCCGAGGTAACCCGCGCGGAGATCGGCCAAGAGGTCGGGATGAAAGTCAGCGAGCGCGTGCGCGAGAAAGACTTCGTGTACAAACTCGTCGAGACGGCAGTGGCCGTCAAAGCCGCTCCGCCGAAAGCGCCGACGAAGAAAGCGGCCCCGCGGAAAGCACGACGCGCCAAGAAGGCGCCGACGAAACGAAAGCCGGTCAAAAAAGCCAGCCGCGCACGGCGTAGTACAGCGCGGCGAGGCTCCCGAGGATCGCGACGGCGTTCAAGATAATGTCCAGGAACGCCTGGACCCCCGGACCTCGCAGGCCCGCGTCGACGAGCATGAACTTCAGTCGGTGCGTGCCGTGGAACAGCGATCCCCCGATGAGGACGAAGAAGAACACCCGGACGAGCGGCTCCTGCCAACGCTGAACGAACACGGAGTACGCCGCGGGGTCCGTCGGCCAGAGTCCGAACGGAGCCGCGAAGAACAGGAGGAACAGCGTGATTGGGAAGAGGAATGCGGTGATGAAGCCGCCGAGCGAGAACAGCCCCCACAGCAACGGCTCGAGGAACACTTCGTGCTCACGGGTCTCCCCGTCCGCGTGAACGGTCTCGCGGCCCGGGTTCCACGCGAGCGACTCGCGGGTCTCGCTGATCTCCTCCGCCGTCTCAGATCCCTCCGAAGACGAGATACACGACCGCGCCGGACACGCCGATCCACAGGAGCACGTTGATCCCGAACACGAGCTTCCACGGGAGCGGCCTCTCCGTGAACTGGATCGGCTGCGCCTTCCCGATCAGCATGAACCAGGAGACGGCATGCCACACGACCAACGCGAAGAGCACGAGGTTGACGTACAGGAGGGGCGGCGTCCGCATCAGGGTCAGAAAGGCGGCGTACGTTGACTCGCCCGACCGGAGGTCTCGGAGCATGATGAGGAAGATGAGCCCGTAGATCGCCGAGACGACGCCGCCGAACTCCCGCACTTGGAACGCCAAGTACCGCCGATTCCGAAGCCACCAGCCCGCGGGCCGCTTCCAAGGATATTCCCGGGCCGTCGGATCACCTCGAGGCCGATTTCGGCATCAGGAGGCGTCGCATGTGCCGCATCGTCGCGAGGACCTTCAAAGTCTGAAGCGCCCCCGCGGGATCCACGTCCTTCGGGCAGACGACGGAGCACTCGCCCACGAACGTGCACTCCCACACGCCGGACTTCGTGTTCAGCCGCGCGAGGCGCTCGTCCGCCCCTTCGTCCCGCGTGTCCCGGATGTACCGCAAAGCCAGGGCCGATGCGGCGGGTCCGACGAACGCCGGGCTCGCGCCGAACACGGGACACGCCGCGTAACACAGCATGCAGTTGATGCACAGACTCTGCTGGCGGTACGCTTCCACGTCCTCTGGGAACTGCGTGTACTCCTTTGTGAGGTCGCCCCAGTCTTCGCGGACGATGTACGGCGTCACCGACGAGAGCTTCGTCAGGAAGTCGTCGAAGTCCACGACGAGGTCCTTGAGGATCGGGAAGTTCGCGAGGGGATCGACCGTCACGGCGCCTCGGTGGACATCGCGGACGTACGTGCCGCAGGTCAGCCGCGGCTGACCGTTCACGTTCGCACCGCAGGAACCGCAGATCCCCATCCGGCACGACCAGCGGTAGGCGAGCGTCGGGTCGACGTGGTCCTTGATGTAATTCAGCCCATCCAAAACGACCATGTCGTCCCGATACGGGATGCGGTACTCCTGGTACGTCGGCTTCGCGCCGGACTCCGGCCGGTATCGCTTCACGCGGAAGACGACGTCCTGATCGGCCATCTCAATACTTCCTCTCGACGGGCTCCCACTTCGTGATCTTCACGGGTGCATAGTCAATCCGAGGTGCACCGTCCGTCCGGAATGCGAGCGTGTGCTTGAGGTAGTTCGCGTCGTCTCGGGTCGGATGGTCCGTGCGGCTGTGCGCCCCGCGCGACTCCCGACGGTTCAGCGCGCTATGGGCGATCGTCCCAGCGACGTCGAGCATGAAGTCGACCTCGAGGAATCCCGTCAGTTCCGTGTTGAACACATGGTCCTTGTCGGCGAGGCCGACGTTCGCAAACCGCTCCCGGAGCTTCGCGAGCTGGCTGCACGCGTCCGCGAGGCCCGCTTCGTCACGGAAGATCCCGACGTCCCGCTCCATCCGTTGCTGCATCTCGACGCGGATCCCCGCGAGGGTCTCCTTCCCCCGCTCCCGGCCCAGGAGGCCACCGAACACCCGCGACTCCTCACGTCGAAGCGCCTCCCGGGCGGACGCCCCGCGCGGGTACGCGGCTTTCTGCTTCGCGTATTGCGCGGCGGTGAGGCCACACCATTCGCCGAACACGAGGCACTCGCTCAAGCTGTTCGATCCGAGGCGGTTCGCGCCGTTGATCGACACGCAGGCCGCCTCGCCGACCGCGTAGAGCCCCGGAAGGGTCGTCTCTCCCTTCGTGTTCGTCGAGACCCCGCCCATCATGTAGTGTTGCCCCGGCCGGACCGGGATCGGCTCGTGGATCGGATCGAGACCCATGTACTTCTCCGCGAGTTCGCGGACCATCGGGAGCTTCTTCTCAATCGTCGTGACGCCGAGGTGTCGCAAGTCGAGGCCGAGATACTGCCCGTACGGTCCTTCGAACGCGCGGCCCGCCTTCATCTCCTGCACCATCGCCCGGGAGAGGATGTCCCGCGGGCCGAGTTCCATTTTCCCCGGGAGGTACCGCTGCATGTATCGCTCCCCGTCCTTGTTGATCAAGTACCCGCCCTCCCCGCGCGCCGCTTCCGTGATCAGGATGCCGGTCCCCGGGAGGCACGTCGGATGGAACTGGACCATCTCCATGTCTTTCAACGGGACGCCCGCGCGATAGGCGAGGGCCATCCCGTCGCCCGTCTTGATGAACCCGTTCGTCGTGAACTCGTACACGCGGCCGCAGCCCCCGGTCGCGAGGATCGTCGCCTTCCCCGCGATCGCGACGAGGCGACCCCCGCGGAGGTCGAGAGCGACGACCCCCTCGCACCCCCCACCGTCCACGATGAGGCTCGTGACGAAGTACTCGTCGAAGCGATGGATGTTCTCGAACTTCATCGAGGTCTGGAAGAGCGTGTGGAGGATGTGGAACCCGACTTTGTCCGCGGCGAAGCACGTCCGCTTGACGGACATCCCGCCGAACGCGCGCTGTCCGATACGGCCGTCATCATCGCGGGACCACGGGCAACCCCAGTGCTCGAGTTGGATGATCTCCCGCGGACACCTCGCGACGAAGAATTCGACCGCGTCTTGGTCGGCGAGGAAATCGGAGCCCTTGATCGTGTCACTCGCGTGCAGCTCGACGGAATCGTAATCTCGAAGGACGGCCGCGGTGCCGCCTTCCGCGGAGACCGTGTGGCTCCGCATCGGGTAGACCTTCGAGACGACCGCGATGGACAGGTCCGGGTCCGTTTCCGCCGCGGCGATTGCCGCTCGTAGACCCGCCGCGCCCCCGCCGACGATCACGACATCGTGCGCGGTCCGTTCCACGAACCGCGGAACCGAGTCGGGCGAATAAGCTTTTGGCACATACAGTTCGTAACGTCGCCATCAAACGATTTTCCAGGGCAAACCGCCGTTCTCCCGCCGGGTTGCAGTTGTCGCGCGCTTCCGCGCAGAAGGCTCAAGTAGGACGGTCCAATTCGACGCGGCTCGTGGAAGTCGTCCGCGTCGAAGGCCTGGGCAAGACGTACCCCGGCGGGACGAAGGCGCTCGAGGACGTATCGTTCTCGATCAACAAAGGCGAGGTCTTTTGCCTCCTGGGCCGCAACGGTGCGGGGAAGACAACGCTCCTCCGAATTCTCGCGACGCAGCTGAGGCCGACCTTGGGACGCGCCTTCGTCCTCGGCCACGATGTCCTTGCGGACCCGAAATC
>VBMG01000010.1 GCA_005878485.1 Methanobacteriota archaeon
TGCGCCTGCGGCGCAACCGCGACGATCACCCCGTTCCTCCTTCGACAAATGGGTTGCGAGGTCCTCGCGATCAACGCCCAGGCGGACGGGCACTTCCCCGGCCGCGAGCCCGAACCGACGGAAGAGAATCTCGGAATCCTCGCATCGACGGTGCGCGCCGGAAACGCGGATCTCGGGATCGCCCACGACGGGGACGGAGATCGGATGGTCGCGGTGGACCGGGAGGGACGCTTCGTTGGCGGCGACGCGCTCCTCGCCCTTTTCGCGCGTCAGGAAGTACGACGTGGCCTCGTCGTCCCCGTCGACGCGTCGATGGTCCTCGAGGACCTCCTGCCGAATGCGAAGGTCTGGCGCACGCGGGTCGGCGATGTTTATGTCGCTGCAGAGTTGAAACGGCGCGGGGCCGAGTTCGGCGGCGAACCTTCCGGGACGTGGATATTCCCGAAGTCGACGTTTTGTCCCGACGGCGTTTATGCGGCGGCTCGTCTCGTCGCGATGGTCGCCGTGCGTCCGCTCGACGCGATGGTGGCGGAGGTCCCGCGGTACCCGATGATCCGCGGATCGATTCCGTTCGACCCGTCTCGGCGTGCCGCGATTGAGTCTCGACTCGATGCAAAGCTGCGGTCGATCGGCGCGGATGTGACCACAGTCGACGGATGGCGGCTCCAATTCAACGATGGTTGGTCGCTCGTCCGGTTCTCCGGGACGGAGCCGAAAATCCGCGTCATGACGGAGTCGCGGGATACGGCCAGAGCAAACGAAATATATTCCACGGTCCTATCGAGCGCGAAAGGCGCCGCTGAATGAAGGCCGTGGTCCTCGCGGCCGGTGAGGGCACCCGAATGCGACCCCTCACGGCCAATCTTCCCAAGCCCCTTCTTCCGGTCGCCGGCAAGCCATTCCTCCGCCACACGCTCGAGGCGCTCCGCGGCGCCGACATCTCGCGGGTCGCGGTGCTCATCGGATGGCAAGGGCATCGGATCCGGGAGAGCATTGGGACCGGGGAGTCGCTCGGACTTTCGATTACGTACGAAGAGCAGGCCGAGCGTCTGGGGACGGCGCACGCGATCGGTTGCATGCGGTCTCACGTCGACGGCGATTTCCTGAGCATGAACGGCGACGTCGTGGTGTCCGCGGCCGGGCTTGCCGCGCTGGTGGCCCATCATACGAAAGTCCGCGGTCCCGTTTTGGCGCTTGCCGAGGTCCCGAACCCGGAATCGTTTGGCGTCGTCGAGACCAAGGACGGCAAGGTCACATCGCTCGAAGAAAAGCCTCGCCGGCCTAAATCACACCTGATCAACGCGGGCATCTACGTATTCGACGAAGACATTTTCCCGCTCATCGACAAGACGCCGAAATCGTCTCGCGGGGAGTACGAGATCACGGACACGATTCGAGCGCTCATGGAGAAACGCGACGTCTATGGGTTCCGGCTCCCCGGGGAGTGGATTGACGTGGGTCGACCGTGGGACCTCTTGCGCGCGAACGCAGCCCTGCTCGCTCCCTTGAAGGGGGAAAGCCTCGCGGATGTCGACCCGGGGGCGACGCTCGTCGGCGAGGTCCGCATCGAGGAGGGCGCCCGCGTGCGGCGGGGCTCGTACATCGAAGGGCCGTCGATCATCGGCCCGGACGCGGAGATTGGCCCGAACTGCTACATCCGGCCGTCGACCTCGATCGGCCCGGGCGCGAAGGTGGGCAATGCGTGCGAAGTGAAGAACTCCATCCTCATGGCGAAGGCGCATGTTCCGCACCAGAACTACGTTGGCGATAGCATCCTCGGGGAACGGTGCAACCTCGGCGCCGGCACGAAGGTCGCGAACCTGCGGCTCGACGAGGCGCCCATCAAGGTCGTCTGGCGCGGGGTCGATATCGACACGGGCCTCCGGAAGCTCGGGGTGATCATGGGCGACGATGTGAAAGTGGGGATCAACGCCTCGATCGACGCGGGGACGATCATTGGGGAAGAATCGTTCCTCGGTCCGGGGGCCCGCGTCCGCGGCAACATCGCGCCTCGCAGCCGGATCTTTTGAGGTGCGGGCGTGCGGATCGCCCAGGTCTCGCCCTGGTTCTCGCCCCATCTCGGCGGCGTCGAGAGCCACGTTCGGTCCCTCTCCCGCGAGCTCGCGGCCCGAGGCCACGAGGTGACGGTCGTCACGTCCCGGCACGATGCCTCCCTTCCGTCCGAGGAGGTCCTCGACGGCTTCCGCATCGTCCGCGTGAAGCCACAGTTCCTCATGCTGCAGACCCCCATCGTCCCGAAGATGCGAGCGACCCTCCGCGGCATCGCCGTCGACGTCGTCCATGCGCACTCGCCGCCGCCCCTCGCGTCCCAGTACGCCGGCTCCGTCGCGATGGAACGGGGTATCCCGTACGTGGTCACGTACCACTGTGATGTGGACGTGCCTTCGGCGCTCGGGACCCTCATCGAATCGATCTACCGTCGGAGCTTCGGAGCCACGACCCTTCGCGACGCCGACCAGCTCGTCGTCACGACCCAGACGTACGGAGCGACGAGCCGCGCGGTCTGGCGGTACAACCCGGCGGTCATTCCGAACGCGGTGGACCACCGCCGGTTCCGCCCCGACATCGACGCCGGGTGGGTCCGCGAACGCCTGAAGATCTTGGCGAGCGTCCCGATCGTGCTCCTCGTCGGTCGGATCGTGCCACACAAAGGCATCGAACACTTCATCGAAGCCGCGCGCGACGTGCCCGATGCGCAGTTCTTGATCGCGGGCGAAGGCCCTCTTCTCGGCGCGATGAAACGGTTGGCCGCCACGCTCGGCGTCGCGGCTCGGGTCCGATTCCTAGGACGCGTTTCGGAGGAGAACCTCCCCAAGGTCTACGCCGCCTGCGACGTGTTCGTGTTGCCGAGCGTCTCCCGCCTCGAGGCGTTCGGGATCGTCGCGCTGGAGGCGATGGCGACCGCGAAACCCGTGATCATCGCCGACATCCCCGGCGTCCGAGAAGTGATCGAGGACGGCCGCGAAGGCCTCTTGGCGGATCCCGTGAATCCGCGGGACCTCGCCGCGAAGATTCGACGTCTCCTGGCCGACCCGGAACGCCGGCGAGCGATGGGCCAGCGGGGCCGGGAGAAGGTCCTCGCCACGTTCGACATCGAGCGGGTGACGGATCAGATCGAGAGCTTGTACCGGACGATCCTGAATCGCCGCCGGGCGCCTACGTCACGACCTTGAGGTCGGTCCGTTTCCCTTTGTTGGTCCAGGCGGCCCACGTGTCCTCCGCGTACGGATACCCGGTGATGATGTGGATCCCGCCGAACTTGTTGAAGAGGGCGAGGTCTTCGTCCGAGGGCTCGCACACGCCGCTCGGGTGGGAGTGGACCGTGCCGACAACCGAGAAGTCCGCCGGGAGCGTGTGGAGCTGAAAGATCGCGTGACGCTTCCCGCTGACGGTCCCCGGGACGAGGATCAGCTCCGTGATCGTGCCCTCCTCCGCCCGAAGAATCGCGCCGAACTCGCGGGGGTACATGTCGCGCGACGCCTCGAGGATCATCCGGAGCGTCTTTCGGGCAATCGCGGAGACCGGCTTCATGGGACCCCTCACTGGCGAGACAACTTGTCTTCGATCCGGCGATAGAAGTCGTCCCGGAACCGGATGAGCTTCGCACGCCGCTCGGACGCGGTGAGGACGACGTCCTCGGTGCCTTTGAGGGTCGACTCGTGTTGTCCATCCATGACGAGGACGCATTCCTTCGGCTTCACCAACTGGACGTGGACCTGCCCCGTCGCCGGGAATACGTGCGGTCGCGATGCGGGCTTGAACGGCGCAATCGCGGTCGCGATGATCGCCTCGACGTGCGGATCCACGATTGGTCCGCCCGCCGACATCGAGTACGAGGTGGATCCGGTCGGCGTCGCGATGATGATGCCATCCGCGCGAACTCGCTCTACCAGTTCGGCGCCGAGGCGGGTCTCAAAGTGTCGAATCTTCGCGACTTGGGCGGTGTGGACGACCGCTTCGTTCGTGCAGTCGAACATCCGCTCCCCGTCTACGGTTACCTTGAGCCGCATCCGTTCCTCGACCCGATAGTCCCCGCGCGCGACCCGGTCCAGGTAGCCGTCCGCTTCCTGCGCGTCCACCTCGGCGAGGAACCCCAGGGATCCGGAGTTGATGCCGAGCACTTTCGAGTCGCAAAGCTGGAGCGCCCGCAAGATCGTGCCGTCCCCCCCGATCGCGAGGACCACGTCCGCTTTCATGTGCGCCAGCGGCATCCCTTTGCGGTCGAGCCCGCGAGCGAGGTCCGATTCGAGGAGGACCTCATGCGCGGGCGCCAGACGAGCGGCGACCTGTTTCGCGGCGGCCATCGCGCTCGCGATGTGCGGATTCGCGGTGATGCCGAACTTCACCGGATCGCCTCCCACACCCGACGGTCCCCGACCGCGGCGAGGTCCGTCCTCGCGCTCGAATCGAAGGGCAAGTCGAGGTCCCGTCCGGCGAGGTCGAGCACAAGCCCGCCCGCCTCCCGGACGATCAACGTGCCGGCGGCGATGTCGACCACGCGCAGCCTGAGGTCGGGGACGGCGCTGTGCATGTAATACAGGTCCGCGGCCCCCCGCGCGACGAGGCAGAGGTCCAGGGAAGCCGCCCCCAAGTTTCGCACCCGACGGGCGAGGCTAGCGATACGAGCAGCGTCCCGGTCCGCGTTCGTCCCGAGGTAGACGCTGAACAGGAGGTCTTTCGGGTCGTACCCATGGACTCGGATCGGTCGGCCATTCAGTTTCGCGCCGTGTCCTTTCGCGGCGTAGTACGTCGCGCCGGACACGAGGTCTCGGACGAGTCCCTCCTCGATATCCGCAAGGCGTGACCGGCCGATCGCAATCGAGACCGAGTATGCGGGAACCCCTCGGAGGGCATTGTGGGTTCCGTCGATCGGGTCCAGGACGAGGGTGGCGTCTCCACCACGGTCGACGAACCCAGCCTCCTCGCTCAGGACGTTCAGCCGGGCGTCCTCATACTCCAAAACCCGCAGGACGGCCTCTTCCGCGACGCGATCGATTCGGGTGCTTGGGGCCCCATCCGCGCCGCGCCCGAGCACCTCCGCGGGGTCCTCCGCGATTTCCGCGACCGCGTGCTGGACGGCGTCCGCTAGTTCCAGGAGGAGCTCCTTCACGCGGCGACCTACCATCTTTGTTCATATAGAATTATGGCCCTGTCACGCTCCGGAGCGGCGCACGCGAAAGGCCCGCTGCGCCTTATCGCTATGCTTATATAGAAGTCCCCCTATAGCCAAGCGTCCGAATCCCATATTCGGAGGAACCAACATGATGCCAGCAGGTACGCCGATTCTCGTCTTGAAGGAAGGGACGCGCCGCGAACGCGGCAAGGGAGCTCAGTTCAACAACATTGCGGCCGCGAAGGCGGTCGCCGATGCGGTCCGCTCGACCTTGGGACCGCGCGGCATGGACAAGATGCTCGTGGATAGCCTCGGAGACGTCGTCATCACGAACGATGGCGTGACGATCCTGAAGGAGATT
>VBMG01000011.1 GCA_005878485.1 Methanobacteriota archaeon
ATTTCCGTGGCGAACCGCGACCTCCGATTCCTGCCGCATCTCAGTGTCTCGTGCCCGGCGTACAACCTTGGCGAT
Organism: Methanobacteriota archaeon; assembly: GCA_005878485.1. Taxonomy (GTDB): domain Archaea; phylum Thermoplasmatota; class Thermoplasmata; order RBG-16-68-12; family RBG-16-68-12; genus RBG-16-68-12. The sequence goes on from VBMG01000011.1 coordinate 76, forward strand.
TGGTGGTAGACTGCCTTCTGCAATCTGGACAACCTGCACTCCCAAGGGTCGCCGAACCGACTCCGGGATGTAATTGCCGGAACGAACGAAAGTTTCGAGGGCCTTCTCGATGCCACGGAGATCGGATTGGGCCTGTCGCAACCCGATCAGCGCGCGTGCTACCTGCCGTCGCCGATACCAAAGGACTCCGGCGACGCCTGCCGCGACGGCCGCCACGACAAGGACCAGCGACAGCGGGTCGATCTCAACACCTCTAACGAGTCCGCTGAAGAACCGGTCAGCCCGCCTAAATAGCCTCCCTCGCTCGGTTCGCAGCGGACGCTTAAGGTGGCATTCGCATCAGATTGTCTCCGATACCTCCAATCGCATACTTACCACTCAAACGGAGAGTCTTTCGGGGCGGCAGCATGTCATCGGGTTCGCCTCCTTCGCCGTGATGCTTAAGTACCTGTCGCGTAATTAGTACGCGAATGTCCTCGCTAGAGACCCACCTGCGAAAGGCGGAGACGTTCCGTGAAGGTGCCTCCAGGGTCAACGAACCCGGCCTCCTCGTCGAGGCATGGTTCCTCAGCGCTTACCACCTTATCGAGGCATGTGCAGCCAAGAAGAGGGTTCACATCCAGAAACACCAACGGGTGCCCGATGAACTTCAGCGGAACCCGTCGATCCTGGGTCCACGCAGCTCCACGGTGGCCGACGCGTTCCGCTACCTGGACCACAACGCCCGAGCAAAGTTCGTCTACGGAGACTCCGGGACGCGGGCCGATCTCGCGAAGGCGCGGAAGAGTTTCGAGACCATCGAGTCGATCTGTCGGGAGGTACTGGGATGAATCCTCCCAGGTTTGAGGAAGGAATCCGGGCGGCGGCCCGGGAGCTCGCCGCGGTCCCAGGCGTGCGATCCGCAGTCCTGTTTGGCTCGGCGGCGCGGGGCAGCGCAACGGAAGAGAGCGACATCGACATTTTCATTGAGTGCAGCCCAGACGCAGAGGATCTTGCATGGAAAGTCCTTCTCGCCCTCGACCGCCAGTTCGACGTGGAGTTCAGCGTCATCTATTATCGCCCGGAGCAGCGCGACGCCTTCGACAAGCAGTTCCTCGAATCCATCGTCCGCCAAGGTCGGGTCCTCTTCGGCAGCCTTCCTAGCGTGACACCGATCGAGCTCGATCTCCAGCCCCTCCGCCTCGTAAGCTACCAAACGAGCCGTCTGTCCGCCCGCAAGCGCGCTCAGTTCCTCCGAGAGATCGACGGATACAAGACTCAAAAACGGGTCGGGAAGAAGACGTACGTCGTCCGCAAGCCTGGGTTCTTGACCGATGTCGGTGGCTGGCGAGTCGGGCGGGGGGCGGTCATCGTCCCGGAGGACAAGATCGAGGCCTTCGACGAAATTCTTCGGCGTTATGGAGCCAAGCGGCACATCATTCCGAT
>VBMG01000012.1 GCA_005878485.1 Methanobacteriota archaeon
GAGGAGAGCGTCACCTCCGAGCCGGGCGCCAATCGCATGGCGTTGCGCAGAGACTTCGGAATCACCACCTCCCCTCTGATGCCCACCTTTGCCCGGACTTCTCGCTTTGGGCGTTTCTTCGTGCCGAGCAGCCGAGCGAACTCCTGGAGGTTTCTCGCCCTCCGCTCTCCGAGGATCTTCCGAGCCTCCTGTAGGGTTTTCCCATTCTTGAGGAGGTCGTAGTACCCGTCCCTGCAATAGAAATCCAAGTAATCGGTCAGGCCCACGAGGGCGGCCATCTTCCCTGAGGCCGAGCGTGAGTTGGGGACCTCGGGGTAGTACTCACCGATGAGGATGTGGCCCCAGTACTCGGCGTCATCGCGCGTCTTGATCTTCTCTAGAGTGGCTCGGTGGCGGTCCACCAGCTCATATATCGGCGTGTCGAGGAAGTCCTCGAGGCGGTTTGACCGCGGCCGTTTCCTTCTTTCCGGCATGTTCCAGACGGAAGGAGCATGACTGCGTAAACGTTTCGAGCAGGGCGATGAATGAACCTCGCCCGTTGCGCTGGGGCGCAGCCCGAGGGATTGGCATGGCGGGAATTGGGAAACAAGGATGAGGAGTGCCTTCACCGTGTCTTGGGGAAGCCCTCGAAACGCCGAAGCACTTCCTCGGGTACTGGGTTCTCGTACTCCAGATCGACTTTCTTGCACAGCGTGCGGAAATCGCGATCCGTCGTGAGCAGAGACGTTGCGCCGTGGTCCTTTGCCAGCGCAAGGTAGAACGTATCATACACATCATGACGAAGCAACCTTGCCATCTCGAAAGATCTCTGCATGGTCGCACGGCTGGCGCCCACGTAGCGGACCCGGCGATGTTCAAGAAAGTCCTCGATTGCGCGGTCCGCTTCCTTTCGATCGATCTCCCAACGTTTCGTCAGGACCCAGCGAGCTCGGAGCGGCAACTGATCCGGCATGAGAAGACGGTATTCGCCCGCCAAGCCCGAGGAGATCGCGGGTTCGACGTGGCGATGGCCCGGATGGTCCTCGACCAGAAAAATGGCGAGGATGTTCAGGTCGATGAGCTTACTCTTCATCCGCGAACGAGGCCTCCCCCGCCTTTAGGAAAGCCTCCTTTCCCCACTTCCGACCGGCTCTGGCCTTGTACTGTTTCCGGACGATTGGCTTCAAGCGGATTTCTCCTCGTTCGACGGCCACCGCGAGTTGGTCCTCTTCGGTCAGACCGAGTTCCTCTCTCTGTTCCTTGGGGATAAGGACCCGACCCTTTCGGTCCAGTTTAACGGTATGCATACCCACTACTACAATACCACTTTCGGTATATATGTATGGTGGGACGTGTCCGGTGGGAGCGCGACGCGCCCACACTGAATAACAAGCGCGTCACATTCTTGGCAGATTATCATTGACGGATGGACCGCCTCGATCGCTTCCGCTCGCAGGCTTTCGCTTCCCCACCCCCGGCAAGGCCTAAATAGGCGCGGATCCTCCTGTTAGGACGTGCAGGATTCGATCCGAAGATTGCGGGAGGAATACCGCCGGCAGGCACTTGTGGAATCGGCTTCGCGCCTCCGGCGTGTCTCATCGCACGTCACGCTCGAGATGGCGGCGGATCTCATCGAATCAACATGGAGTCTCCGAGATGCCGGCGAAGCGGCGCTCGTTCGTCGCGGTCGTTAAGGCCGCGGAGGGTTCGCTCCGGGCTGCGCGAGTTAAGCACGTCTTTGTCGGTGCCCTAGCCGTCGCGGCTTTCGGCGTTCCGAGGACGACATCGGATGTGGATGTGATTGTCGATTATCGCGAGGAAGATGCACCGCGCTTGGCCGAATCGTTCCGCCGTCGGAAGTTCCAGGCGAGCGCGGAGGACCTGCGAGATGCTCGTGCCGAGGGAGCCCTTTGCCCAGTGCATGACACGCTCTCGGCGTTCCGCGTCGACATTGCTCCAGCAACGCGGCCCCGAGCGAAGGACGCAATCCGGCATTCGGTGACGGTCCGCTGGCGGGGCAGCAGCTTCCCGATCGCGGACCCCGAGCACACGATTGTCATGAAGCTCGTCTATGGGAGCGAGCAGGATGTCGAGGATGCGCTCGGCATCTACGTCCGGCAGAGGAAGCGGCTCGCCCTCGGACGGATGCGGCAGTTCGCCAAGCGGCAAGGAGTTTTAGCAAAGCTTCAGGACCTTGAGCGGAAGGCCGCCGAGAGCAAAGACGGAGCTCGGCGAACGCTCGAGGGGGAAATTGCTCGTGCGCGGACGCAAATCCGAGCTGGTAAGACGGTCTCCCTCGAGCAACTGCGACGCGAGGACGACTAGGGACGACCATCTGTGCAGATCGTCATTGAGAAGAAATCTAGTCCCGCGGGTCGAGAAAAAGGGACGAACCGAGCGGGCTCGTCCATGCGTCGATGTTCAGTACTTCGAGAACGCCGGGAGCGTCTCGGTCGAGAGCACGCTGGGCATGCCCTGGACCTTCGTCACGACGGACTCGAGGAGGTTCTCTCGTGCGTCCGCGCTGATGCGGGCGACGATGTCCTGGTCGCCGGTCGTGCCGATGATCTCCTGGATCTCGGGGACGTTCTTCAACGCGCTCATGGTCTTCTGCGTGTCCGTCGACCGGATGAGGAGGTACGCGTTGCTGGCGTGACCATCTTTCTTACTCGACGTCCAGTCTTGGAGTGCCGGATAGCTCCGGAACGCCCAGACGTGGTCCATCTGTTGGACCTCGGACGCGAACTGGCGCAGCTCGTCCGTGTTACGGAAGCCGCCCGCGATGGCGATGTCGTGACGCCCAAAGACGGCCTCGGCCTTCGCCACGTTCGGCTTGGCGCGGAGGGTCGTCAACGTTCTCTCTACATATCCTGGCGCCACTTTGACAAAGATGACGCTTGTTCCAAATAGTTCGCTTGGCATTCAAAATTCCTTCGTCTCTCCCGACGAGGCCCTCGCACTTAAGGATGCCTACGGTCCGCGATGGAGAAAGACCACATGTGGTTGATTCAAGTCCGCGGATAGACCAAAGGTGGTTAATCACCGTGTGGACGTCTCACATGGAGAATCCCCGAGCGAGAATCGCTCAATCAAGGGAATCTCGCGGTCCCTATTGCAACGAAAGATGTTGGGGAAGGGCTTCAGAAGTTGCGGTCG
>VBMG01000155.1 GCA_005878485.1 Methanobacteriota archaeon
TCGTCGGAGTTGACGCGGACGCGACAGTCGGGCTTTGGACTCTTACCGCGTCGGTAGGAGGCGCAACCGCCACGAGCGAGACCATCGAGGTCCAAGCCGCCCAGGTAAGTTACGGTCTTTCGACGCCCGAGTTCATGTTCCGCGTGGACCCGTTCACCAGCGCTCAGGCCAGTTCGCAAACGGGGAACGTGTATCTGCGCACGATTAACCAGGGGAACGTCCCCCTCGGAATGTTGGTCAGCTTCGACACGCTCCAGAGCGCGTTCTCCGTCGTGAACCCGTCGAACGTGGCCCACCTCGGAAGCGATGCGAGGTACTTCCTCGCCCTGAGCCTCGGACCCTAGCCGCCGCAAGTGATCACGGTAACCGCTCGGACGAACGTCACACCTCTCTACGTGGTCCCGTCGGCGGGCGCGTCGCGAATCGTGGCCGTCGTTCAGCAACCCTTCGCCATCACGGTGGAAGTCGGCCATTCCGGCTACGCAATCCAGACGATTGGCAACGTGGTCTTCCAGACGTTGGCGACCGTCAAGGCGACGTACGCCAGCCTGACGACGTGGCAGGTGTACCTCACCGGCGCCCAAAACGTGACCCTGGACGTCGCCACAACGGGAGTCCGTCTGAAGGGCGTCTTCTCGGGCAATCAAGCGCTCGCGTTCCCCGCGACGGTGACGTTGGCGCCAACCGCGGAGCTCCCTCTGACCGTCCAAATCGAGGTGCCGAACGCGGGGGCGGGAAGCGTCACGTTCACGATTCATCTCCTTGGCACGGGGGACACAGAAGTGTTCACGACGCAGGTCGCGGTGATCGGGGGTCCGGACGCGAGCGGCGCCGCGACCGCCACGATCCTCTGGATTGCGGGGGCCGCGCTCGCGGCGAGCGTCTTCGGGCTCATTTCACTCAACACGGTTCGCCACCGGAAGAAACTCCGGAATGCGACTTTGGAGAAATCGGTGAAGAAAGGGTACCACGCGCGGAGGCAGGAACGTGCGCGGAACCGGAATCGGCGGCATCACGAAGGAGGCAAAGGGAACGCGCGCTCGAAAGGAGCGGGACAGGGCCAACGAGGGACCGTGCCGGCGAAAGGCGCCCGCCCGTAGCCGGCTCGTCCTATCGGTTTCGGTCTTACTCCTCGTCTTGCTCGGCGCGAGCGCCGCTCCGGCCCGGGGCGACGGCTCCGGGATCACGGTCATCAATGTCGCCCCGCAGTTCAGCGGACTCAGTATCCGCACGGAGGACGGCCTCAACTACATCGACGTCGTCGTGTCGGACTACAATTCGTGGTCGGACATCTTCCGTGTGCGGGTCGAGGTCTTGGACAGCCTCCAGGCCGCGGTGGCGGACGTCGTCTTCCAGGCGTATCCGGACAACGTGACGCTGACGCGGCAACCCCGGTTCACGGAACCCGTCGGGTCGTACCTCGTGTGGACCCTGTCGCAGGCAACGGTCAACTCGCAGCCCGTGACGGTCGAGGAGCGGACGGAGATGCGGGTGACGTTCGTCCTCAGCCCCGTCAAGGGTGCGTGGGTCAGTGTTACTGCGACGGACCTTGGCGGCCTCGAAGCGTTCGCGGAGGTCCAATACAGCGCGGGCTTCTTCGGGGGCCTGCCCCAGATTCCCGCCTTCTTCGTCGCCGCGTTTGCGCTGGCGGCCGCGGCCGTGATCGTCCGTCTTCGGATTCGGAGGGATCGGCGTGGAGAGTAGGTACGCCAACGTCCGGGATGCGGACCTCCGCGGCTCCCTGGTCGAAGTCTTCCGCGCCCGCTACCTCGCCCTCGGTCTGAGCCTGTTCCTCGCGATGTACGTCGCGACGAAGTTCGTCCTCGTGATCTTCAACGCGACGGACCCGGGGGAACGGTGGCCGTTCGACCTGACGCCGTTCGGTGCGCTGAACCTGCCCGACATCCAGCTCGCGCTCCTCTCGGCCGCTGCGACGGGCGCGAATGCGGCCCTCCACTACTCCGTCGACCGAAGTCACCGGCGGTGGTCCCTCGGCCTCAGCGCCTCGATCGTCGCGAGCCTGATCCTCGCCCTCCGTGCCTCCCCGGGGACCCTCGATATGGTCGTCACGCGGGCGCTCCGAGAGCTACAAGCGCTCGTGGAACAATTGCCCGAAGAGCCGACAACTCCGACCCAAGGGGCGCAACTCACCGCCGCGTCGGCAACGCCGGAAGCCCCGGGCGAAGACTACATGCGGGACCTCCTGACGTCGATGCTCGAGGAGCTCGAGGACGAAGCGGCCGTGCGGTCGGCCCGGGGACAGGCGGCGAAACCCGAGGAGGCGGCCGCGCCGGAGGACGAGGAACGCGGCCCGAGTCTGGTCGAGCGCGCCGCATCGCGGTTCCCGCGGTTCCGACCGCCTCCCGAGGCGTTGCTCAAAGAGGCGAAGGATCTCGCCGATCGCGGCAAACTCGAGAAGTCGCTGAAGCGTCTCGACTGGATCGCCGACGTCGACGAGCGGTTCCCCGGACTCTGGGAACTTGCCGCGACGATTTACGACGAGCTGGGGGAGGCCGAGGTGGCGGCCGAGTGCCGCCGCCGAGCGGCGCAACGATCGCGGCCGAAGAACCCGCTTTGAATCCGGACGTCAGACCAAAGTCTTTTTGACCGCGCATTCCGTTCTCCGCCATCCTCATGCGGCTCGTCCTCCTCGGCCCACCCGGAGCCGGCAAGGGAACCCAGGCCACGAAACTCGCGGCGTACCTCGGCGTGCCCCACGTCTCGACGGGCGACATCTTGCGGCACAACGTCACGGCGCGATCGGAACTCGGGAAGAAGGCGAAGGCGTACATGGACGCGGGCGGGCTCGTGCCGGACGACCTCGTGATCGCGATGACGGAACGCCGGCTCAAGGAGCCCGATGCGAAGAAGGGGTTCATCCTCGACGGATTCCCGCGGACGCTCGCGCAGGCGGAGGCGCTCTCGAAGTTCACGAAGCTCGATGCCGCGGTGAACTTGTTCCTCGAACCGGAGGAGCTGATCAAGCGGAACACGGGCCGTCGGGTGTGTCCGAAGGACGATACCGTGTATCACATCTTCATGAACCCCCCGAAGAAGTCGGGGATCTGCGACAAGTGCGGCACGCCGTTGATCATCCGCGACGATGATCGAGAGGACGTCGTGCGCACGCGCATCGAGACGTATGAGAGCCAGACGGCCCCTCTCATCAAGTACTACCGGGACCGCGGGCTGTTGCGCGAGGTCTACGCGAGCGGCCTGATTCAGGAGATTTTTCTCCGGACGATTGAAGTCCTGAAAGAATCCGCGCAGTCGCGCGGGCGATAACTGTTATATCGGCGTCGCGATGCGACCCGCGCGCCCGCGTCGGCTAGTTTGGATAGGCTAACAGGCTGCGGACCTGTAGACTGGGGTTCAAATCCCCGCGCGGGCGTCCGCTCCCCCGCCAGGATTGGCGGCGGATTTAAGCCCGACCCCTCGTTCCCGCGGCTTGTGCCATCGCTCCCCGCATCCCAGCAACGCATCCTGCTATGCATCGCTGCGTTCGCGGTGGCATTGTCTCTCGTGAACGGTCCTAGCGGAACTCGTGTTTCGCCCGTTGCGGAAGGTTCTTCGTTGCCGTCGTCGGGCGAGGCGACCCTCGCGACCATTGAGGATTTCGCGGCCACATCTTTGCATCTCCGAATCCCTCCGGCGCCAACCGCATCGGCGGTTCCAGTCCGGCCCGCAGCCGTGCCGGTCGCCTCCTTTGAGGGACTCCACTTCGGGACGAACGGACCGTACACGGACGGCTACGTCCCGCCCGATGTCCAGGTGGCCGCCGGGCCGAACCACATCGTCGAGATGGTGAACGCCCTCGGCCGGATCTCGACGAAACAGGGAGGCGAGGTGCAGACCTTCCCCCTCGCCCCGTTCTTCGGCGCTCCTTCGACCGATTTTCTGAGCGACCCGAAGGTCCACTTTGACGTCGCGAGCGGGCGGTGGTTCGCGACCGTCACGGACGTCACCACGGGCAGCGTCCTCCTCGAGGTCTCCGTGACGGACGACCCGACGGGCGCCTGGACCGGTTACGCGGTGTCGACGACCGGCTGCGCGGACCAGCCTCTACTCGGCATTAGCGATCTCGTCGTCGTCCTGTCCGCGAACGACTACTCCTCGTGCACCTCGAGGCCGAGGTATCTCGGCGTCCAGTACTGGGTCTTGAACAAGACGGATCTCGTGAGCGGCGCGCCCGCACGATCCATGAGCTTCGGGCCGGGCCCTACCCTCTTCTCCGTGCAGCCGGTCCAATCGCTCGCCCCGACGGACACCCAGTTCATGGTGACGGTCGGAAGCGGCCCCACGAGCACGTTGACACTATTCTCGATCACCGGGGTCCCACCCGGGCTCGTGCTCGTGTCGCGTCAAGACTTCGCGATCCGGGCGACCGCGGTCCCACCGAGTGCACCGCAACCCGGGACGAAGAACAAGCTCGACACGGGAGACGCGCGGGTCCAGGACGCGATGTGGGCGGACGGCCGCCTCTGGCTCTCCCTGGACGACGGCTGCACGCCGCCGGGCGACAATCTCCCGCGGTCGTGCGCGCGACTGATCGAGGTCGACACCACGAACGCCACGATTGCGCAAGACTTCGACCTGGGCGTCGTCGGGAAATACGTGTTCTACCCGGCCCTTCGGACGGACGGCGAAGGCCACCTCATCGTCGTCTTCGGTGAATCGTCGTCGAGCGAGTTCCCCGGGGTCATGGTCGCGGATCGGTCGGGGACCGACCCGCCGAATACGATCGGGACGCCGCAGGTCGTCCGAGCGGGCGAGGCCCCCGAGACCCTCGCGTGTTCCGGCTCCGTGTGCCGCTATGGGGACTACTTCGGCGCGGCCCGAGACCCGTCGGATCCCGGGATCGTGTGGGTCGCGGGCGAGTACGGCACCGCGTCCGGTTGGGCGACCTTCATCGCGGCGATGGCCGAGACCGTTCGCTTCACCCTGAGCTACTCTGTCCAAGGCGGCGGCTCCGGATACACCTCGCCCATTCTGACATATGTGAGCGGCGGCCAGACGACAAACGCGACACTGACGACCACGCCGAGCGTGTATGTTCTCGATGCGGGAACGCACTGGTCCGTGCCCAGCGTCCTCGTCGGGTCGACAGGGACCGAACGATGGGCGACAAACCAAGCCGTGTCCGGAGCGGCGACGGGATCGGGGACGGTTGCGTTCGGCTACGCGCACCAGTTCTCCGAATCGTTCGCGTTCCGGGTGACGGGCGGCGGATCCGGCTATGCCGCACCGTCGGTACGCTACAACCAATTCGCCGCCTCGGTTTCGAATCGCGCGAACCTGACAGATTGGGTCGACGCGGACAGCGACTACGGATTCCCGCTGTCCCTTGAGGGCTCGAACGCGTCGGAGCGCTGGCAGGCGGATTCGCAGAGCGTGAACGGGACCGTCACGTCGAGCGGGACCGTCGAGGTCCGCTATCGGCATCAGGCGTTCCTCACGTTCGCGGTCCAAGGGCCAACGGGCTCCACAATCTCGCCGGGTTCCGGGTGGTACGACTTTGGTGGGTCCGTGCAACTGACGGTGGGAGCACCCACGGGATGGGCTGTGGGCGAATGGCAAGGTGCGGGACCCGGCGCCTACTCCGGAACCCAGGCGTCTCCGATGGTCATCGTGACCGGTTCTTTCTCGGAGACCGCGATCCTCTATGCCGGTCTCACGATCGTTGCGGGTGGCGGCGGTTCCGTCTCGTACACCTACACAGGCGGGGCCGGGACGATTCCAGCGGGGTCGTCCCACACGGTCTACGTGCCGCCCGGGACGAACGTCTCCCTAGTCGAGAGTCCCTCGACCGCCTACGAGTTCACGGGGTGGAGCGGCGTGGCCACGGGGAATCAGTCGAGCATCCGAGTTACGGTGACGGAGCCCGTCCAGGTGACCGCGAGCTTCTCCCTGACAACAACCGCGGCGTTCGCGCTCTATTCCGCGGTTGGCGCGGTGATCCTAATCGCTCTCCTACTGGCGGTCGCGGTCGTACGCCGGAGGCGACGCGCGCTGCCTCCTCCTCCACCGCCCGAGCTACCGCTGCCGCCCCCACCGCCGCCATAAGAGATCGCGTGCCGACGTCGGTCGCGCTCACATGAAACCAAGGGGGCCGAGCTTCTCCGGCAGGTATGTGTCCGTGACGTAATCGAGCCCGTACTTTGCGAGGGCCTGCTGCTCCGCTTTCTTGTTCATCTGGAGCATCGTCTGAATCTCGTTCCGCCAGAACTCATCGTTGAAGCGAGGATCCGAGAGTTCGGCGTTCAGCGCGCCGATGTCGCGAGGAGTGAGCACGTCGGTCGGAAGCTGATAGTTGAGAATGTCGCTCGCGGAGATGCCGACGAATTCGGCAGTGGGGGTTGCGAGGTACTCGGAAATGTGTGCGGTCTTGATCGCTCCGTAGGCGACGGATGCGTGGATGCGGAACGACCAAGGGTCGCCATCGACGAATACGGCGCATGGTAGCTTCATCTCTTCGTTGAGGCGCTTCAGCAGACGGCGTGTGCTTCGGGATGGCTGCCCCTTCAGATGCACGAGGATACATTTGGCGTCCTCGTCGAAGCCGTTCTCCACGAGCCGATCGAACATGCCGCCCGTTTCGATGGCGAGGATGAACTTGGCGTCGGCTTCTACGAATTTCACTTTCTCCTTCTCCACATTGTATGGGATCGTGTAGCCCGCGTCGCCAACGTCGTCGCGGCAGTTGATCCGCTTTCGGTCCCCGGTCCGCGTGATCTCCTCAATCGTCAGGTTCCCGACGACGCTTGCCCCGCTCTCTTCCGGACGGAGTTTGAAGTCCTCCCGGAGGAGTTGCGTGATCACCTCGAGGTCCTCCGCGAGGAGGTTCGATTCCTCCTGCGCGTGGAACTTCGCGATGTCCCATCCTTCGGAGATGTAGTACATCTCCCTCAGGGTCGAGGACTTGTTCTCCCGGATCATGTCACGAATGAATTCAAGGACGTACATCGTCCGAAGCAACATGAGGGCCCCTTTGAGCTTCTTCGCGCTCCGAACGCCCATCAGGTGGCCGTACTTCCAGACCGCGTGTTTCGGGTCGAAGCGGATGTTCGCCTTCGTGCGGAGCGGGATCTTCATCTTCGGGATCTGGCCGCCGTCCAGTTCGTCGTAGATCTCCTCGGCGATCGCGTATAGGGCGTCGACCGCCTTGTTCGACGCGGCCGGGTCGGCCTTCTTCCTAGTCGTCATCGAGGTTCTCCTCCGTCTCGTCGTAATCGATCTCCCCCTCTTCCTCCGCCTCGGCCGCGGGAGCTTCTTCGGCCTCGAATTCCGCGTAGTTCAATTC
>VBMG01000024.1 GCA_005878485.1 Methanobacteriota archaeon
GGCGTAGCCCACATTCGCCTCGTTCCGGATCACTCGGACCCAGGGGAACTCCTGTCGGACCGATCCGGCCGTTCCATCGCCGGAGCCATTATCTATCAAAATGGTCTCGAAATTCGGGTACGTGAGATGCTCGATTGATCCGAGGCAGCGCCGCGTGTAGTCGAGGCGGTTGAATGCCGGAATCACGATCGACACGCGGGGCACCGCGCTTCCAGCGTTTCCGGTCCTCCGTGGGTCACGGCCGCGGGCCTCGCCCGAGCCGGAGGAAACCACCGTGGCTTCGCCACGCCCGTGACTTCTTATAAGCGTTAATCCACAGTCTGCGGCAATTGTACACAAGTGATGACCGTTCAGTCCTAGCCGTGTCCAAACGCGCCCCTACTCCGGAAGCGGATCCGTGAGGCCGAGCTCGAGCGTCCGAGACGACCCGGCTTCGTCACCTTCCCAGGCGAATCGCTCCTGGCAATAGACCATCCGTGACAAATCTCTATGTGGGATGCCGATCTTGACTCGGCGGATGCACCCGTTCCGGGGAGTTGGCACCGAGAAGTCATGGCGTTCGGATCTGGCGAGAGTCGGACGAACCTCGTCGGGGGATTCTCCCGACATGAGCGCGGACGAACTCTCGCTCCCCTAGACATGAGGTGCTGTTTCACAAACAGAAATCAACCGCGATAGGCGAGGTGCAGCGGCCAAATAGCCTGCCTCAACCTCCGGACGCCCGGAAGTGGGCGACGGAAGGGCCGATCTGGCCACGCTCGCGCCGCTGCGTTCGTTCCAACGGGGAATCTGCCATGACCGATTTCAATCGTCACGAGCGCAACCGGGACGCCCGCCACGGGATGGTCCTCGACCCCGACCGCGGACCGAGGTCGGCTCGCCGCGCCATCGGGTTCGTTGTCGTTGCGCTGGCTCTGTCCCTCGTTGCCTCGTCCATGCCTTCCGTCGGATCTATCGTTGGCCCGGACGCGCTCACCCTCACAATCCTGTCCAAGCGAACCGGACCGAACGAAGCGAGCGCCCTCGGAACCGTCGAAAACACGGCGACTCCTGGCGGGAACCTCGTCGAGCTCCTCGTGAATGGAGCGGTCGTGCGCAGCACGAACTCCCAAGGGAGCGGGGAGTACTGGTTCACGAAGGTCCCGGTGTCCGACGGAGCAACGATCCAGACGAGGGTCGGATCAATCTACTCGGCCTCCGTAGCCGTTCCGGCCTACGTGGCTCAGCCGGTGGGACCGCCCGGGTTCATCTACGCCCAAGGGACGCAGCTGATGAAGGACGGACAGCCGATCATCTTGTTCGGCATCAACGAGGCGACCGCGTTCTCCTGGGCCATCGTCGCCGCGGCCACGCCCGACCCCACGGTCTGGGGTCTGAACAACGTCTTCCCGACCGGACCGGGCTCGAAGATTCCGAACGTCGCGAACGCGGATCAGCTCTGGCGCGAATACTTCCGCTACATCCTTCACAACCGCCCGGCGGGGGATCCCAACAATCCACCCGTGACCCTCCTCCGGATTTGGATCGTGGACAACAACTGGCAGATGGAGATGGCGTACAACTACTGGAAAGCGAACCCGTCGGGTTTCTGGAACCTCTTCGATCGGATGGTCTACTGGGCGTCCCGATCCAACACGTACCTCGTGCCGATCCTCGGCCAGAACGCGATCCCTCCGAACAACCTGATGTACGACACGACGAATCCGCTGTACCTGCACAACCTGGAATTGACCCGAGCCATCGTCCAGCGGTACGACAGCTCGCCGACGATCGCGATGTGGGATCTCTGGAACGAGGCCGATTCCTACTGGAGTCAGATCGGCGACATCAGCTCCTTCCGGACGTGGGTCGGCCATCTCATCTCGGACGTGGCGCCGTACAGCCCCCACCACCTGATCACGGTCGGCTCCGCGAACAACCAGTTCATCGCGGGCTCCCCCGGCTGGGGGTGGCGGCTCTACTTCGACTTCAACGACATCCCGGGCCTCCAAGTCGCGAACCAGCACATGTACGAACCGTACATCGACCAGACGTACATCGACATCAACAGCGATTGGAACGACGCGCTGGGAACGCCGCACTTCCAGTCCGAATACGGCTACTGGCAGTGCCCGAGCCCGGTTGGAAACCCGCTGTGCTACGGCTACTGGCCGTACTACACGGAGCGGCGCGTCACCCGAGGCGTCGGCGCCCTCGCCCCGATGGTCTTCCTGGACAACGGGAAAGGGGCGTACTACGACTACCCGTACACCGGCACGCTCCCGTCCTATCCGCCCGTGGCGTCGTTCGTGTTCTCCCCCGCGGACCCGATCGCGGGCAACGCGGTTTCGTTTGACGGGAGCGCCTCCTACAACGACGCGGGTCCCCCGGTCGCGACCTATCAATGGAGCTTCGGGGACGGCGGAACCGGCAGCGGGAAGACGATTCAACACATCTATTCCACGGGAGGGAACTTCACCGTGACCCTCACGGTCACGGACACCTCGGGTGGTAGCGGCACGTCCGCCCAGACGGTCCCGGTCCAATCCTCCGCTCCGGGCCCGGACACGACGCCCCCGGCACGCACGACGGATCTGCGTGCGACCGGCACGGGCTACGATTACGTGGTCCTCGCGTGGACCGCACCGGGCGATGACGGGAATGTGGGAACCGCAATGACGTATTCCGTTCGGTACAGCACAACGGGGCCCCTCACCGATTCGAATTTCCTGACCGGGACCGCGGTGCCTGTCCCGGCGCCGCACCCCGCGGGATCCAAGGAGAAGCTCAACGTGACCGGGCTCGCCCAGGGGACCCCGTACTGGTTCGGGCTCCGCACGGCGGACGAGGTCCCGAACTGGTCTCCCGTCTCCACGAACGCGAACGTGACCACGAAGTCGACCCAGGTCAGCGTGGTCAGTCCGGCCGCGGGCGCGATCCTTCCGACCGCTTCCGTGCTCCTGACGTGGAGCGTCTCGTCGCCGCCGCCGAATTCGACGCAGGTTCAGAGTGACAACGGGCCCTGGATCGACGCGGGCACGGGGACGTCTTACCTCTTCACCGGCGTCGCGGACGGGGTCCACGATCTGCGGGTGCACGTCATGTTTGGCTCGACAGGGCTCTACGCCTCGACGAACGCCCTCGTGGACACGCAAAGTCCGGCCGTGACGATCCTCAGCCCACGGAGCGGGGACACGCTTCAGAGCTCCACCATCCTCGTCGACTGGACCGCCACGGATTCGGGTTCCGGAATCGCGACGGTCGCCGTCCGGCAAGACGCCCAGCCGTATCAGGTCGTCCAAGGGAACTCCACGACCTTCCGCAATGTCGTGGCCGGATCCCACACGTTCTCCGTGCAAGGGACGGACTCCGCGGGCCACAGGGCGGAGGCCAGCGTGGTCGTGACGGTCACCGCGGTCGGAGGTGGCGGCCCGACCGTCTCCTCGGTCGTGTTCCATTCGGAGACGAAGAGCATCGACCTCACGTTCAGCGAACCGATGAACGAGACGTCGGTGGAGAGCTCGATCGGGATCGCCCCCACGGTCTCGTACTCGCTCGCTTGGGTCAACGCCTCGTACCTGCGAATCGTCGTGGTCGGACCGATGGAACAAGGGACCCTCTATCAAGTCACAATCCAGAACTCCGCGCAAGGCACGAGCGGAAACCGGATGGCGTCCGCCTACGCGTTTTGGTTCGACGCGCCGCGACCCGGTGCCGGAATCGACGTGTCGTTCCTGTGGTCGTACTGGTTCTACCTCCTGTTCCTCCTGGTGACCGCGAATTGGGTCTTGGCGACACTGGTCATCGTTCGTTGCCGGAGGCGCGCTTCTCGAGCTCGGCACTCCCGTGCGCGGTTCACTCGCGGGTTTGAAGGTTCCTTGCCGATCCGGTGACGTTGGGAGATTGAGGATCGGGCAGCTCCACGCGGCCTACGGGTGGATCGTCAACGGAATCCCGACCGTCCGGAGCGCGCTGCCGCCCATGAGCGTAAACGACAAGACGTACTCACCCGACGTCGTAACGTAGAATCGGAAGGTCTCCTCCACTTGGGCCCCCTGCGCGAGGGTGACGTTCACCAAGTAAGCCTTCCCCGGAGTAAAGGGGAGCGTCGTGCCCCAAACGCCGTACGATGTGTTCTGTGAGCTGCACGATCCGTTAGCGAGCGCGAGGCAAGCGAGTACCGTGAAGTTCTGCGAGCTCCGCTCCCCATTGTAGATATCGACCAGGACCGATGCCGACACGTTTTCGGTGAGATTGTTCGGGAGGCTGGCCTCCGTGCCATCGGGACCCAGCAGGTACAGCGACGTCGAAGCCGCGGGCGGCGGGGCCGAGAGGATGACGGCGACAATGACGAGGGCCCCGACAAGGAGGACGGCGACCACGGACCAGAACGCCCGGTCCGACGCGAAGGAACCGGTGATTCGGGCGGCGGCCGACACGATCTCCGAGGGAAGACCTTCCCCGCGCCTCCGTCGGAGGACCGCCGACGGTGCGCCGAAGAGAAAGGTCTCGAGCGCGATGACGAGGCCGAGCGTGGCCGACGTGAGGGGGACGCCCCCGACCGAGAGGAAGATGGCGGTGAACACCGTGAGCGAGACGGAGAGCCCGATGCTGAAGAGGATCCGGTCAGCGAACGCAATTCCCCGTCCGGGCTTCCAGAGGATGTGGCTCAGGGCGTAACCGGGGACGAAGAAAACGAAAAGGAAACCGAGGATGGCGCGGACACCTCCGCCTTCGTCGAGGACCCCGAACGCGGCGGACGCGGCGGCGACGGCGGAGCACGCGATGAGGTCAGCATATCCCCGATAACGGCGTCCCCGGACCGGCGGGAGACCGGAGTTCTCGACGCTCAACGTCGGGGAAAGGGCGGACCGAGATATGCATTACTCCCCCGCGACGCCCAGGTCGCCGGGGAGGATGGTCGCACACCACAATAATTCGCTCCGCGTGTCAGGCGGGACCGTTCCATCGATAAATCGTCACGGTCGCGTCCGCGTACACAATCGCGAACGTCGAATTCTGCGCGAACTTCTCGACCTTGAACGGCTCGAGAGGGGTCGTCCGGAACGCCGTGAAACACACGGTCCGGGTCATGTAGACGTGCGTGACGACGATGTCGCCGGGGACGAGGCCGTATGCGAAGTTCAGGTCGCCGCTCAGCACGCTCGCGTTGAACAATGGGAAGGCCGGCCAGTGTTCCGGGGCGATATTGAACCCGGCGGAACCGCCGAACGCATCTTGCACGAGCTCGTCTCCGTAGACGAGAGGCGGATCGATGTGAGTCTTCGCCCAGTCGGCGGCGCGCAGCATGTCGGTCGTCAGGTGGGTCTGGATCGCGCTGTACACGGCGCCCGGCGGCAGGAATTGGTACCGGGGGGTCCCGTCCTGGGTCAACGAGCCGCCGACCAGCAGGACCGAAAGCACCACGGCCATCAGAGCCAGGTTCCGAAGGCGACCCCTGGCGAGCGCGAGCGCGAAAACGAGCCCCACGACCGGCGCGAACCCGAAGATCGAGAATTCGAAAATCCGAAGGGGGATGAACAGGCCGCCCGTGACGGAAAGAGGGGCGGATGCGACCATCGGGACGAGTGCGACGACGAACAAGACGAGCAAGATCCCGGCGGAAGGCCGCGCGGGACCGGTCAACCGATCCGTGCGGCGCCACAAAATGAAAACGCCCACGAGCGTCGTGAGCAGGAGAATGAGCAGGGACATCCCGATTATCGCGAGCTCGTCGGGCGTGTATGAAAACCCAGCCGCGACGCCGGAGGGTGCCGATCCCGTCGGCGCGATGAACTGGTGCGGCAAGAACAGGCGCTCGAGGCTCTCGGACGCATAGTCGAGCCACGCCAGTTCGAGGGGGCTCGATACGAGGGCGGACCACGAGAGGAACATGCCGGCGAACGCGACGGCTGTGAACCGCAACCCTTTGAACGTCTGCGCGATGACGCCGCGGGACGCTAGATGTCGGTATGGGATGTGGCGCGACCGGAGAAGCCACCATTCGACGATGAGGCCCACGACCGGCATCGCGGGAAACATGAACAAGGAGACGTACGAGGTGAACGCGTGGCTGACCGCAACCGTCGCGACGAAGACGAGAGCCGCGAGCTGCGTGGCGGCGGCGAAACGGAATCCCCCGGGGACGGTCGTGGATGCGATGGCCGCGTACAGCCCGAGGATGAGGAACACGTACGCGAACTCTTGCTGGTGTGGCAAGTCGAACAGGTTCGAGGGGGTCGCGAGGAAGATCGCGACCACGACATAGGTGGCTTGGGGCTTCACGAATCGTCCGAGCATCCTCGCCAGTCCGAGCGGCAGCACCGCGAAACGCAAGATGCCGGTGACGAACAGATACAGCCGGCTCAGAGGCAAGCCCGTCGCGAGGGCGACCGCCACATGAAAGAGGTTCGACCCCGGGTAAAAGGAATACGCAAAGGCCTGACCTGCGCCCATCCCAGGACGCCACGCCTGTGTCGTCTGAACGAGGGTCGCGAGCTGCAGGTTGTACAGCGGGTCGCGCAGATAGACGAACCCGTACGGGGAGGAGAGCGTGTACGCGAAGCACTGCAAGAAGGCGAAGGCACCGAGACCAAAGACCGCGGCCTTCCGCTCACCGGAAAGGATTCCCGGAACGGCCACGAGGACCATCCCGAACCAATAGATCCACAAGGTGGGAGGGCGGACCGCCATCCGAAGCGCGAGGTGGAACGACAGGACGACGAAAATCCCGACCAACGAAATGAGGACGGGAAGCCGGTAACGCAACCGTCCCTGGGCGGAAGAATCCGCGGGGCCGGAATCAGCCGCGATCGGTCCTCCCTTCATCTTCGGTAACCTGAAACGGACCGCGGATTAAGTCCTATCGCAAGATGATCGCCTCGGCTGTCGTACAAACCACCGGAGGGCCTCCTTTGGATCCCATGACCGATGGCTGTCTCTCCCATCGCTAGATCCGGGCCCGTCCGCAGCGTGACTACAACGACCTTTTGCCGGGCGGGCGCCATGCCCATCCGGCGTTGCGATGGAGACGTTGCGTTTCCTCTTGGTGACCACGTTCTACCCTCCGTATCACCTCGGGGGAGACGCGACTCATGTTCAGTACCTCGCTCGGGCCCTCGGCAAGCGGGGGCATGAGGTCCACGTCGAGTTCTCACCGGCCGCGTTTCGTTTGAAAACAAAGCGGAAGCCGGCTCCATCGAACCGCTCGCCCGACGAATCGGTCCGCCTTCACCCGATCCGCAGTCGGTACGGTCGCCTGCAGCCGCTGTCCGCCTTCCTGACGGGGCAATCGAAGGGCGTGAACCGGTCCCACGAGCAACTCGTCGCGCAGACCAAGCCAGACGTCGTGCATCTCCACAACATCTCCCTGCTGGGCCTGGGGGTGTTGCCGAAGAAAGCCGGTCAGAAGACGCTCTACACCGCCCACGACTATTGGGTCCGCTGCCCCCGCAGTGACTTGTTCAAGTTCGGCCGATATCCTTGCGACGCGCCGACGTGTTTCCGGTGCGGTCTCGCCACGGGGCGACCGCCACAGCTCTGGCGCTACGGTCGGGGATGGAAAGGCATGCGCGGAATCGATTGCGCGATTGCGCCGAGTCGGTTCATGAAGTCGGCGGTCGAACGCCTCTTCCGGTGCCCTGTCGTCCACCTTCCCAACTTTGCCCCGGACCACAACCCCGCGGGCACATCGCAGACGCCGGGAGATTACTACTTGTACGCCGGAACCCTGGAGCCGCACCGAGGGATCGTCGAGCTGGCGGCCGCCGCGAACGGGAACGCGTCCCGGCTCCCTCTTGTCGTTGCGGGACGCGGCAGCCTCGAAGGTCCTCTAAAGAAACTCGAGAACAGCGATGGCACCAACGTCCACCTCACGGGATGGCTGGAGGCCCCGAAGCTGGAACCGTTGTACCGGAAGGCGAAGGCGTTCATCATGCCCTCGTTATCCTACGACAACGCTCCGCTTGCAGCGATCGAAGCCCTCTCGTGGGGGGCGCCGCTGCTCGTCTCACATCGGGGTGGATTGCTGGAACTCATCTATGACGGCCAAACCGGCCGGTCCTTCGAGCCGGAACCATCGGATATCCTCCGAACCGTCGAGCGATTCGAGGCCGAGGGGTTGCATTTCAAGCTTCGGCAGGCGGCACGGGAAGCGTACGAGTCCCACCACCATCCCGACCCCTATCTGACGCGATACCTCTCGCTCGTCAAGGACCTGGACTCGATAAGCGCCGCCGAGGGGACGCCGGAAGGTCCGCCGGTTCCGCGGGGACCCGACGGGGATCGGCCGCAATAGGAGGGGCCGACCTGCGCGTCGTGCTGATTAACCCGATCGCCACGACCCCCGACGTGACCGTTCGAGACCTGTTCTTCGGCTCGGCGTCCGTGGGGCCCGTCGATCCCAAGGCGATTGCCGAGCTCAACATCGTGCAACTCGGTGAAGCTCTCACCAAGTTGGGACACTCGGTCACCGTGATCTTGGGCGACCCCTTCCTGGACGGTCGACACTACACGCTGTCGGACCGCCTCGAGGTGACGTCGACCCACGCGACTCTCCCGCGCGTGTTTCATCCGGGCATCGTGCCGCTCACTCCGGGCCTCCGGCGGCATCCCGCGCTCCGGTCGTCGGACGTGGTCCAAACCGGTGAGTTCCACCAGCCCTCGACGTATTTTGCGTGCCAGGCGGCGCAGGCGGCCGCGATTCCGCTCGTGCTGTGGCAGGAGACCTTCGCGCCGATGCGCGCGCCTGGTCGATGGTATCAATGGGGGTACGAACGGGTCGTGGGGAACCGCGTCCGTTCCGTCGCGAAACTCTTCGTTCCGCGGACGACGAAGGCGGGCCCGTATCTCCTCAAGCTCGGGATCCCGGAGAAGGCCCTCACGGGCTGGATTCCGACGGGGATTGATCTGTCGATCTACCATCCGAAATCGAGCCCGATCGATCCGGCGGAATTCGGGTGGCGCCGGGAGGCGCGGATCCTCCTGGTCGTCGCGAGGCTGCATCGCGACAAGGGCGTCGATTTCGCGCTCCGCGTCCTCAGCCGGCTTCGTCGGAAAGACCCGAGCCTGCGGTTGATCGTCCGAGGATCAGGTCCCGCGTATGCTTCCCTCGTCCGCCTCGCCGCGGACCTCGGCGTCGAAGATTTGGTCCGCTTCATCGGCCGCGTTTCTCGGGAGCGGATGGTCGATCTCTACAACGCCGCCACGCTGGTGTTGAGCACGAGCCAAAACGACCTGCTGCCGTTCGCCCTCCTCGAGGCGAGCGCGTGCGCCCGTCCGTGCGTCGTCACGGATGCCGGCGCGATCACGGACATCGTCCTGGACGGGCAGACCGGGGTCGTCCAGCAAGGAAGGAGCGAGGAAGATTTCGCAATCGCGGTCCTCGCGCTTCTCCGAGACGACGAACGGCGGATCCGGATGGAGACCCGAGCCCGCGAACGGATGGAAACGCTCTTCAGCCTGCCGCGCGTGGCCGGGGCTCTGACTCAGGTGTACAATCGTGCCCGCGAGTAGTCTTGATTTGCGTGGCCGCCATCGCGGGGCAAGGATGTCCCGCATCGATCTGGGGCCCTCGCCGGCCAGTTCCGGGTTGGGCTCGTGATGCGCATCCTCTTCGTTCCCGATGTCGAGTTGGTTGCGACGTCGGAACGGACCCCTTCGCTGTATCGGATGTTGATGGAGGATCACGAAGTCATCGGCCTCCGGTCGCCCATGGACCGGACCTTGTTCGATACGAGCCGCGCGAAGTGGCCGCGCTACCTGCTCTACCCGCTGTACATCCTCGTCCTGGCGTCAGAGGGGGCACGAGTCGCCCGGCGACACCACGTCGACCTGGTGTTCTGTGAGACCGCCCATCACGCGCTCGCCGGACTCATCGTGGCCAAGGCCCTACGGATTCGTTGCGTCTGGGACAGCCACACGAACATCGAACTCCTCGCGACGAGCCTCCGGAAGGGACGGGTTTTCTCCGTCCTCAGCGCGTCACTCGAGCGGTTCCTCGGAAGGCATGTCGACGCGGTCATCACGCCGACCGAGCGCGATGCCTTCGGATATGTCCAGATGGGCGTGGCAAGCTCGAAGGTCCACGTGGTCCGGACGTTCGTCAAGGTCCCCGAAGATTCGCGGACTGCACGGGCCACGCGGGAGCCCGCGGCAAAGCCATCCGCGAGCCCCATCCTCCTCTTCTTTGGGAGCTTCCAGTACGCGCCGAATCGCGAAGCGCTGGAGTACATCGACCGTGTGCTGGCTCCGTCCCTCGAGAACGGAGGATTCCACGGCGAAATCCGGATTGCGGGTCGGGACATCCCGGCCATCGCGTCCCACCCTTCGGTTCGGGTCCTTGGGTTCGTCCCCGATCTCCTGAAGGCCATTCGATCGGCCGACCTGTGCATCGTCCCGGTGTGGCACGGGGCGGGCGTGCTGACGAAAGTCCTCGACTGCATGGCCGCCGGCGTCCCGACAGTCCTGTCCGCATTCGCCGCGGACGGAGTGCCCGAGGTCCGCGATGGCGTCCACGCCTACGTCGCCCGGGATCAGGAGAGCTTCCCCAATCGCCTCATGGAGGCCCTCCGCAGCCCAACCCGATGGAATACGATGGCTGCGTCGGCCCGGGAGCTGATCGAGACCCACTACAGCTGGGAGAGCCAGAAGGCGCGCGTGGAAGTCGTCCTCCGGGTCGCGATGACGTCGCGAGAGTAAGGCATCGTCCCACATGGAGTCCGGTCGGCGAGCGTCCCCGAACAACCTACAAATAGGGTCCTCCCCATCGAGTCCGTCGTGCTGGACATCCGCCTCGTTCGAGAGAGTCCGGACGTCATCCGCCGCGATCTCGCGAAGCGCAACGCTCCGGAGAAGGCGAAGCTCCTCGACGACGTGATCCGCTGGGACGCGGACTGGCGCAAGGCGCTCGCCGAGGCGGACCGCCTGCGGCGGCGACGGAACGAAATCACGCGCGACATCGCGGACGCGAAGAAAGCAGGGAAGTCGACGGAGAAGCTCCGCAAGGAGGCCGCGACCCTCCCGAAGGAGATCGACGCGCTCGACGCGAAGACGGATGAACTCGCGGAGAAGGTCCGAGGCGGGCTGCTGCGGCTCCCGAACCTCCTCCATGAAAGCGTCCCGGTGGGGAAAGACGACACGGAAAACGTCGAGGTGGCCCGCTGGGGCACGCCGCGACGGGTCGATTTCGAGCTGAAGTCCCACTCAGATCTCCTCGAGGCGCTGCGGCTCGCCGACTTCGACCGGGCCCGGAAGATCGCAGGCGCGGGGTTCGTGTACCTCCTTGGCGACCTCGTCCGGCTGGACCAGGCCCTCCTGGCGTTCGCCCTGAATTACATGGTGAAGCAAGGCTTCACGGCCGTCTTCCCGCCGTTCATGATGCGCCGCGACGCCTACGAAGGCGTCGTCGACCTCGGGGACTTCGAGACGGTCATGTACAAGATCGACGGCGAGGACCTGTTCCTGATCGCGACGTCGGAACACCCGATGGGCGCGATGTACATGGACGAAATCATCGACGAAGCGGACCTGCCGATCGCCCTCGCGGGTCTGTCCACACAGTTCCGGCGGGAGATCGGCGGGCACGGCGTCGACACGAAAGGATTCTTCCGGATGCACCAGTTCAACAAGATCGAACAGTTCGTCTTCTGCCGACCCGAGGACAGCTGGACGTGGCACGAGAAACTCCGGGCGAACGGCGAGGCGATTTATCGGGCCCTCGAGATCCCGTACCGCGTTGTGAACGTGTGCACCGGGGATATCGGCACCGTCGCGGCGAAGAAGTACGACATCGAGGGCTGGTTCCCGCGGCAGAACGCATACCGCGAGGTAATCAGCTGCAGCAACTGCACCGACTACCAAGCCCGGAGGCTGAACACCCGCGCGGGGAAAGTCGGCGGGGAGAAGTTCTTCCCGCACACCCTGAACTCGACCGCGATGGCGACATCCCGCGGCCTCGTCGCGGTCCTCGAGAACTACCAAGAGAGCGACGGCTCCGTCGGTGTGCCGAAGGTCCTCCGGCCGTACATGGGCGGCCAGGACGTCATCCGGGCCCCTGGACATCATTGAACGCAGGACTCCCCGCACCGTCCTCGGGACAGATGGCCGCAGTTCCTGAATGGGACCAGCCGGACAGCCGAGGACAAATCAATATATAGCCCGCGCGGGCGTGGTCCCTTGACAGCGGCGAACCGGTAAGGGCCCGCGGGCCGGCGGAATGGCAATCGCCCACATTGCCCTTCGCTACTGCTCGGGGAGTCCGTACGGACCCAAACGCACGGCCGATCAAGGCACCGTCGCCCGCTCTCGGGACGACCGACCGTCCCGGCCGGGACATCGAAGAGGCCTTCTACATGGCGTTCCGGGCGTCCCCGGTGGCCATGGTCATCACCGACCTCCGGGACGGCCAGTTCCTCGAGGTGAACGACCAGTTCCTGCGGCTGTTTGGATTTGACCGCGGCGATGTCCTCGGACACACGTCGGTCGATCTGGGGATGTGGGCCGACATCGAGCGGCGCCGGAACGTCCGCGAACGGCTCCGGGAATTCGGCTCGATCCGCGACGAGGAGGTGTCGGTCCGTACGAGGCTGGGCGAGATCCGGCGGACGCTCCTGTCCGCGGAGGCGGTCGACCTCCGGAATCAGAGGGTCGTCGTCACGAGCCTCGTCGACATCACGGAGCTGGGGGCCGTCCGCGAGGCGAAGGCGCGCCTCGGGGCCATCGTGGAAGGGTCTGCCGACGGGATCTACGCGAAAACCCTCGAGGGTCGAATCATCAGCTGGAACGCGGGCGCGGAACAGATGTTCGGCTACACCGCGGAGGAAGCGATCGGGCGGCCCGTTTCGTTCCTCGTGCCGGAAGATCGGCGGGCCGAACTCGACCGGGTGATGGACCACTTGCGAGCCGGCGAGACGATCCCTCCGTTCGAGACGGTCCGGGTCCGGAAGGACGGCCACAAATTCGTCGCCGCCGTCACGATTTCGCCGATCTGCGACGAGGCCGGGCGGCTCGTGGGCGCGTCGGCGGCCACACGGGACATCACGGAACAAAAACGGGCGGAGCAGCTCGTGCGGCGCTCGGAGGCGCGGTTCCGTCACCTGTTCGAGAACGCGGCCGATGGGATCCTGCTCCTCGATCGCCGCGGGACGATCCTCGACGCGAATCCGGCGGGCGGCGTGTTGCTCGGCGCGCGGGACTCCGGAGCCCTCCGGGGCATCAACCTCGGCGAGCTCCTACCGCCGCGGGAGCTCGAGAGGGCCCGGTCCTACCTGCGGGCTCTCCTCCATGACGAACCGGTCGCCGAACCGTTTGAGACGTTCGTGCAGGAGAAGGACGGCGCGCAACGCTTCATGCAGGTCCGGTCGCGCGTGATCCGGGAGGACGGCGTCGACCCGTACGTGCAGGTGATCGCGCGAGACGTGACCGCGGACAAGGCGTACCAGCAGCGGCTCCTGGAATCGGAGCGGCGCGCCTCGATGGCCCAGGTCGCCGCGTTTGTGGCGCACGAGGTCCGCACGCCGTTGACGAACATCGCACTGCTCACCTCGAGCCTCGAGCGCACGGTCGAGGACCCGCACTCGCTCGAGAAGCTCGAGAAAATCCACGATCAACGGCGCCTCGCGGCGAATATCGTCGCGGAGCTCGTCGCGATCACGCGCTCCGATGAGGTCCGCAGGATCGAGACGGACGTGCGCGGCGTCGTCGAAGCCGCGGCCGACCAGGCGATGGTCTTCCGCCAAGGAAAGGTCTCGCTGGTCAAAGAACTCCCCAAGGATCCCGTCATGGCGAACGTGGACCCGCTCCGGCTCCAACACGCCCTTGTGAACATCCTGAAGAACGCGTTCCAGGCCGCGGCCAAGGGCTCCGTCACGATCCGGCTCGAGACGACGCCCGACTCGTTCTCGGTCGGCGTGACGGACACCGGCGCGGGCATGGACGAGGACGTCCGAACGCGTCTCTTCCAGCCGTTCTTCACGACGAAGCCGCGCGGGGAGGGGGTCGGTCTGGGCCTCGTCCTCGCGAAGGCAGTCGTCGACGCACACCACGGATCGATCGCCGTCGCGACCCAACCGGGGACGGGGTCCACGTTCACGATTCGGCTCCCGCGCCCGAGCGAGCCGGCGACGCCGGGACCGCGCAAGACGAAGTCTTAATGCCGCACACGCCCATCCGTGTTCCAGGAGGGGCGGTTATGCTCTGGATTCAGTTCGGGAACATCAAGGAAGGCCGGTACAAGGACTTCCAAGCGTGGACGAAGAAGAACGAAGGGTTGTTGGAGAAGCACGCGCCGCCGGGATGGGCGTACCGCGGTACGTTCGGCACGGTCCTGGGCTTCGGCCGGTACAACGTGGCGGTCATGATGGAGTGCAACAAGTACGGCGACTTCGATGCGCTCCGCGACCACAAGGACGAGACGTGGGACCGCCTGAACGAAGAGGCGACGGATTTCTTCCTGCCCGGCGAAGCGGAGGCGATGCTCCTGCGAGAGGTCGGGGACGTCAAAGTCCTCGAACCGAAGAAGCCGAAAAAGTAGACGCCGCGTTCCGAAGAGGAAAGCTCCATAACGCCTCCGGGCTTTGCCCTCGCGGGTGGCCATGTCCCTGCTCTGCCCGATCGACTTTCGATATGGCCGGCCGAAGATGAAAGCGATTTTCGAGGAGGACGCACGCCTCCAGCGGCTCCTCGACGTCGAGGCGGCCCTCGCCCGAGCGGAGGCGAAGGTCGGGTTGATTCCCGAGCCGGCCGGGGCGGAAATCGCCGCGAAGGCGACGACGAAGCACGTGACGGTCAAGCGCGTCCAGGCGCTCGAGGAGGAGACTCGGCACGACCTCATGGCCGTGGTCCTCGCCCTCACGGAGGCATGCGATGGCGAGGCGGGCAAATACGTCCACCTCGGCGCGACGAGCAACGACATCCTCGACAGCGCGACCGCGCTCCAGCTGCGCGATGCGATCCGAATCCTCACGTCGGATCTGGACGAGCTCATTCAGGTCCTCGCGGGCCTCGCGACGAAACACAAGCGGACGATCATGCTCGGCCGGACGCACGGTCAAGCCGCGGTCCCGATCACGTTCGGCCTCAAGATGGCGGTGTTTGCCTCGGAAGTCATCCGGCATCGGGACCGTCTCCAAGAGGCGTCCACTCGCATCGTGGTCGGCAAGATGTCCGGCGCCGTCGGGACGGGAGCGGCGTTCGGGCCGTACGCCCAGGACATCCAAGCCGCTGTGATGAGCGACCTCGGCATCGGCGTCGAGGAAGCCGCGACCCAGGTCGTCGGGCGCGACCGGTACGCCGAGTTCATCGCGATCCTCGCGAACCTCGCGGCGTCCCTGGAGAAATTCTGCACGGAGGTCCGGAACCTCCAACGCACGGAGATCGGGGAAGTCGCGGAAGCATTCGAGGCGAAGAAACAGGTCGGCAGCTCGACGATGGCCCAGAAGGAGAACCCGGTCGGGTCCGAGAACGTGTGTTCGCTCGCGCGCGTCGTGCGGTCCCTCGTCATCCCGGCCCTCGAGAACGTGCCGCTCTGGCACGAGCGGGACTTGACGAACAGCGCGTCGGAACGGATCATCCTTCCCCATGGCTGCGTCCTGATCGATGAGATGCTCGCGCGGACGACAGAGATCTTCGACTCCCTCCGCGTCTACCCGGACCGGATGAAAGAAAACCTCGAGGCGACGAAGGGGCAAGTCATGGCGGAGGCCGTGATGATCGCGTTGGTGGGCAAGGGGCTCGGACGGCAGGATGCCCACAAGCTCGTCCGCGACACGGCGCACAAGGCCCGCACGAAGGGGATGCACCTCCGAGACGCGCTCTGGGCGGAGTCGAAGGTGACGAAGCTCCTCTCGAAGAAGGAGATCGACGCGGCGATGGACCCCGCCGGGTACCTTGGAGAAAGCGTGGCGATCGTCGGCGCCTTCGTGCGGCGGGTCAAATAGAAGCGACGGACCGCCATCCTCCGAAGTGGGATTTACTGTCGTCCGCGAACCCTTAAGAAGCGTCCGCGGTTCCGACGGTCGATGCAGTTCGCCCGCGTCGTCGACGCATACGAGAAGATCGAGGCGACGACGAAACGGCTCGAGATGACGGAGCTCCTCGTCGGGCTCCTCCGGGAGACGCCGAAGGAGGACCTCGACAAGATCGTGTACCTCACCCAAGGCCAGATTCGTCCGGATTACGAGGGAGTGGAACTCGGCCTCGCGGAGAAGATGGTGATGCGGGTCCTCGCCCACGCGACAGGCCTCGACGACGACCGAATCGCGCGATCATGGAAGGAGAAGGGAGACCTCGGGCTGGTCGCGGAGCAGGCGATCGTGGCGCGGCGGCAGAAGCCGCTCGAATCGACGCCGCTGACGACCGCGAAGGTCTACGAGCACCTCGATGCGATTGCTCGTGAGGCAGGGGAAGGGAGCCAAGAGAGGAAAATCCGGCTCCTGTCGGACCTCCTCGGGAACGCGACGCCACGGGAGGCGAAATACATCGTCCGGATGGTCGTCGGCCAGATGCGACTCGGAGTGGCCGACATGACGATTGTGGACGCGCTCGCGGCGACCTTTGCGACGAAGGCGGACCGAGATCGAGTCGAACGGGCCTACAACGTGTCGTCGGACCTCGGCGAGGTCGCCCGCATGCTCGCCTCGAAAGGGCTTGACGGACTCGACGAGATTCATCTCAAGTTGTTCCGCCCGATCAGAGCGATGCTCGCAGAGCGCCTCGAGACCCTCGAAGAGATTTTCAAGCGGATGGGAAAGGCCGCGCTCGAGTACAAGTACGACGGCCTCCGCGTGCAGGCACATGTTTCCCCGAAGCGAATCGAACTGTTTTCCCGGCACCTCGAGATCACGACGGGACAATTCCCCGAAATCGTCGAGGGGCTGAGGGCGGCGATTCGCGAAGGAGGGGCAATCGTCGAGGGCGAGGCGGTTCCTGTCGACCCGAACACGGGCGAGTTCCTCCCGTTCCAAGAGGTGAGCCGCCGCCGCGGTCGGAAGCTCGAGGTCGAACGGATGGCGAAAGAATTCCCCGTGACCCTCTTCGCCTTTGACTGCCTCCTCCTGGGAGACGAAGACCTGACCTCTCGCCCGTACACGGAACGCCGCAAGGCGCTGCAGGCGGTCCTGAAGTCGAACGAGTCGATTCGCCTGGCGACGATGCGGGTGACGGATGACGTGAAGCAAGCAGATGCGTTTTTCGACGAGGCTCTTCAAGCGGGGTGCGAGGGTCTCATGGCAAAAGCGCTTGATTCGACG
>VBMG01000127.1 GCA_005878485.1 Methanobacteriota archaeon
CCTACGGACCGTGGGTATTTCTATTTTGCTCTCGGGATTTCACGAAGTGCGCCCGCCGTTCTCGAGGATTTCCCCGATCACTCTCGATCACTCAGGGGAATGGGACGGCCTGCTACGTTTCGGATCCGCCCAGGAAACGCTTAAGTGAATCGTCCCTTTCATTGCGGCGCGTGAAGGTCGTTTGCGTCACCGGCATGCCGGGATGCGGGAAGGACGAGCTCCTCGCCGTGGCGAGAGACCTCGGCTTCTCGATCGTCCGCATGGGGGACGTCGTCCGAGAGGAGGCCACAAGGCGGGGCCTGCCAATCACCGACGAAGCGGTTGGGGGAATGGCCCATGCGGAACGACAAGCACACGGGTTCGGCATCTGGGCGGAGCGGACCCTCCCTCGCATCCGCGGCGAGCACGTCCTCGTCGATGGCCTTCGGGGTCGTGCGGAGCTCGACGTCTTCCGGAAGGCGTTCGGCGAGGGCCTCGTCGTGCTCGCCGTCCATGCGTCTCCGAAGACCCGGTACGAGCGCATGATGCGCCGTCGACGCCCCGACGACGCGATGAGCGTCGAAGCCTTCCGAGTGCGGGACGTGCGGGAACTCAGCTGGGGGCTCGGGGATGTCATCGCGATCGCCGACCTGGTCCTCGTGAACGAAGGGAGCCTCGAGGATTTCCGCCGGCAGGCCCGGGCAGCCTTGGAGCGGCTCCATGGTTAGCCTGCCCATCCGACGAATCGAAGCCCACACGTATTGCCACGCGACGGAGGAGGAAGAGCGGGTCGCAACGGCCCTCGCGTTCGCGTGCCCGGAGGGAGAGACCTCCCGCGAACCGCTCGAAGGCCACTTCGGGAACCCGCTCGTCCGCCTGACGCGTCGGGTCGAGAAGGCCGCCGCCATCCGGACCGTTTGGGAGCGATGGACCGCGGCGCGCCTCCCCGCCTGGATTGTGAAGGACGTTGAGGCACGAATCGACGAAGATGGGTTCCTCCACTTTCGGCTCGGCAAACAGGCGGCGTATCGGGAGGCCCTCGAGCTGGCCGGCGATTCCGACGCGATCGACATTCGCGTGAAGCTCATCGCGTACCCCGCGAAGCCCGAAGAAATCCGCCGCGTCGCGCAATCGGTCCTCCAGGGGGCGACCTGAGTGCGCCTCACGCAGGCCCACCGCCGGCTTCTCGTGGCGGGGACGAATGCGCAACGCACCGCCCTCCGAATTCTCGAGACGGTCGCGCGGATTTCCGGGGCACAACGCCTCGTGCGGATTGGCTCCGCCCACGTGTCCGGGGCTTCCTACAAGCTGATGGGCGATGCCGGCTTGGGGTTCCTCGAGGATTTCGCGCGCGACGCAACGGTCGC
Organism: Methanobacteriota archaeon; assembly: GCA_005878485.1. Lineage (GTDB taxonomy): Archaea > Thermoplasmatota > Thermoplasmata > RBG-16-68-12 > RBG-16-68-12 > RBG-16-68-12. The sequence continues at coordinate 1,347 of VBMG01000127.1, forward strand.
GGTGCCCACGACCGTAAATCCCCTCGGGACGGATCTGGCCCAATGGCGGGACTTAGGCGTCCCCCCCGAATTCGCGGAAAAGCAAGATCGCATCGCCCGGGCCTACGTCGCGATGGGGATCCAACCAATTTTCTCGTGCACGCCATATCTCCTCGGGATCCGACCGAAATTCGGCGAGCACCTCGCGTGGGCCGAATCGAATGCGGTCTGCTTCGCGAACTCCGTCCTCGGCGCCCGTTCAAACCGCGAGAGTGGACCCTCCGCACTCGCGTCGGCGGTCGTGGGGGCGACCCCGGATTACGGGCTGCACACGGACCGGGGTCGGCTTCCGACGGTCGTCGTCACCGTGGACACGAAGCCTCGGGGGATCGACTTCTCCTTGATCGGCCTCGTCGCGGGCGAGCGGGTGGGAGACGGCCTCCCGTTCTTCCGCGGCTTTCGCGGGAACGAAACGGACCTGAAGTGGTTGGGAGCCGCCCTCGCCTCATCCGGGAGTTGTGCGATGTTTCATCTCGAGGGAGTCACGCCAGAGGCTCGAAAGGCCCGGGTCAAAGGGCTGAAATCGGTCCGGATCACCCGCGTCGACCTGACGGCTGCGAAGCAGGCCCACACCGATGGAACGGAAGCGGAGATGATCGGCCTCGGCTCCCCGCAGCTCTCCGCGGAAGAGTTGCAGGAAATCGCGCGCAAGGTCGAGCGCCGGCCGCCTCGCATCCCGGTCTGGGTGTTCACGAGCCGAGTCGTTCGGGACGCGAACCCCGAGGCCGTCGCCGCGGTCGAACGCACCGGCGGCCGGGTCCTCGCCGACACTTGCCTGGAGGTCACCCTCCTGGAGCATCGGTTCGGGACGGTCGCGACGCCGTCGGGCAAGGGCGCGTACTACTTGCCGAGCCTGTGCAAACAGAAGGTCATCTTCGACGACCTGGATACACTGCTGGAGCGATACGCGTGAAAATCCGCGGGCGTGGGATCGTGCCGGGGCATGCCGCGGGAATGGCGATCGTGAGCCACGCGCCGTTCTCGTTCGTCGGGGGTGTCGACCCACGGACGGGCGAACTCCTCGACCAAGCGGGCGAGCCCCCGCACCCACGCCTCCAGGGGCGCATCTTTGCCTTTCCCAGCGGCAAGGGGAGCACCGTCGGGTCGTACCTGATCTACGGCCTCGCCAAAACGGGCAACGGTCCGGAGGGAATCGTGAACGCCCGGACCGAGGCGATTGTGGCGGTCGGCGCGACGCTCGCGGGAATCCCGCTCGTGGACCGCGTCGATGTCGGAGGCCTCCGCACCGGGGACCGGATGACGGTCGATGGCGATCGCGGGACCGTCGAGCTGCCCGACATCCGGGCGACGCCCGTGGTCTCCGTGGTCCTCCGGAATCGAGGGCGCATCCTCGTCGTCCGTCGGAGCGAGGACGTTGGGAGTTTTCGGGGTCGCTGGTCGGCAATCTCCGGGTACTTGGAGGGGCGGGAAGATCCGAGGCACCGCGCCGTGCGGGAAGTCCGGGAGGAGACGGGGCTGAAAGGCATCACGTTCCGGGCCACGGGCCCTCCACTTCTAGCCCGGGACGACAGGACGATCTACGTCGTCCACCCGTTCCTCTTCGATGCGCCGAGACGCCAGGTCCATCTCGACTGGGAGAACGTCGAGCACCGCTGGATCCGGCCGGAGGAACTGGAGCGCTTCGACACGGTCCCCCGCCTCCCGGAGGTCGTCGCCGCCGTCCTCGGACGCGCGCCTGGTTCCGCCGCCTAGCTCGATCCCGCGGACGGCGGGCCCGGCGACGCGTCCACGACCTGGTCGACCTCCCGTTCGAGCAGCGTCATCTGGTGGGCGTCCAACGTGGACGGGTTCACGGAGAGGAGGAGGACGCCGTTGTTCACGGCAGCCTGATCCCGCACCGCCTGCACGAACCTCAGGACCGTGAGGAAGTTGTTGTTCGTCACGAGGTACTCGACGGCATCCAGGAGGATCACGCCCTTCTCGCGGACGAGGAACTGCTCGGCGGACAGGGACAGCTTCTCGAGGTCTTTCGGCCGGACCGAATCCTCCTTGCCGACGTTGCTGAGCCAGAGGATCGGGAGGTCCGACAGGCCGAACCGCTCCCGGACCTTCGCAGGGAAGAGCCGCGTGATCACCATCCCTTTCTTGCCCGCCCGCTGGGCGATCAAGAACAAGCGGTACGCTTCTTCAGGCGTCGATTCCTTCACGAGGTACGACGACGAATCCTTCAGGAGGGGCAGCGTCTCGTCTTCATCGGACCGTGCTCTTTCTTTGGGACGTACCTGGGGCGCTCCACACGACGGACAATCGACGGAGCCCGCGGGAATGAGCTCCCCGCACGCGATGCACGCGACCCGAGACGGAGTGCCGCGAGGCGCCGGTGCCGCGAGTCCATAACCGCAGACAGGGCATCTGTCCGCGCCGGGCGGAATCGAACCCTGACACCGCGGACAGGTGGTCGATTGGGTCGCGATCGGTTCGCCGCACCGTGGACACCGGCGGGCCGTCGAGGAAACCGAGACACCGCACGTCGGGCACTCGACCGGTGTGTCCTTCTTCGCCGCGAGCGCGGCCAGGATCCGGTTCACGTCCTCGGCATCCAGGCCCTCCACCTGTGCGAGCTCCTGCTTCGTCGCCCCTCGGAGCGCTGCGACGCTCTTGTAGCCCGCATCGAACAAGGTCGTCGCCTTCGCGCGCGAGATGCCCGGAATCCGCGTGAACTCGCGATGCGCCTCGGACATATGGAGGGGCGTCACGCCGAGCGTCACGGCGTGACCGTCGACATCCTGCCATTCCTTCGTGTACTCCGACTCGAACGGCTTGTCGGTGAACGTGAGGGTGCGGGAGTGCGTTTCCCGTGCGATGAGCGCGGCCTGCCGTTCCAACATCGCCGCGAACTCTTTCTTTGTCTTGACGACCGTCACGATGAAGTCGTCGACCTCGAGGTCGACCTCCTTTCGCATCTGTTGCACCCGACGGATGATCTCCCGCGCGTGGGCCTCGGCCTGCAGCTCGGGCGTCACTCGTAGGTCGAGGAGCATCTCCCCGTGGGGCGTCTCGACTCGGACGACATCCGCCGGCATCGTCGACTCGAAACGGACCATCGATGGGTCGATCGTCACGGCGTGACCGTCCACGTCGACCGTGTAGCGGCCTTTCTCCAGCGCCTTGCGGACCTCCTCCGCGGGCCGCGCCTCGAGGGCTTTCACAATCTTCCGCTGCAACGCCTTGTACGCCTTCCCGATCGCCGCGGGGTCCGGCTTCGCTCCGACGACGATGCCGGGGAACTCCTCCCTCGGCCCGAGGACGACGAGCTCTTTCGCATTCGCCTGCTCGAGGAAGATGTCCCGGAGTTCGGCGAGGGCCGACGCGGCCTCGGGGGTCGCGTCCTTGATCGCGATCTGCTTCATCGGCCATCGGAGTTTTCGACCGCCCCGCTGTCGCTCCTTCGAGACAATCTCGACGAGCTCTTGGACGATGGCCATCGACCGTTCGAGCTTCGGCTGGATCCGTTCGCTGTGGGACGCGGGCCAGTCGAGCATGTGGACGCTCAGCCTCCGGCCGTCCAGTCGTTGATACATCGCCTCGGCGATGTGGGGCGTTGCGGGGGCGAGCAGAATCGCGAGCGTCTCGAGGACCTCATGGAGGACCCGATACGCGGCGACCTTTCCTCGGTCCTCCGCTTCGATCCACGTGCGCTCCCGGACGAGCTTGACGTACCACCGCGAGAGGTCGTCGAGGATGAACGATTCGACGGCGCGATACGCCCGATGGAGGTCATAGGTCCCCATCTCGGTCTCCACGGTTCCCTTGAGCCCTTCGAGTCGCGAGAGGAGCCACCGGTCCTCCGGCCGCAGGTCGCGTTCGAGGGAGCCGAGGTCCGCCGCCGCGGGATCGAACCGGTCCAGGACCATGTACGTCGTCGCGAATCGCAGGACGTTCCACAGGATGTTCAGGGTCCGCTGCGCGGTCCGCACGCCGTCCTCTTGGAACGTCACG
>VBMG01000128.1 GCA_005878485.1 Methanobacteriota archaeon
TCACGATCGAAGAGATCGTCTAAGATCGACTCGCGACCTTTCTCCCATTTCGGATGTGTCTTCGGGGTGGGCGCTCGCGAGCCGGTCACGGGACGCGGACGAACCCGGCCTCTTCGAAGTTCCGGTCGAAGCTGAAAGCCTTGTCCGTCCCCAGATCCCGCATGACCACGAAGCTCGTACAGTCGGTCAGGCTCCAGCGCTTGTCCTGGTGGGATTGAAACAGGTCGAGGGCGGAGCCGAAGTGGCCTGGGTCGATCCAGACCGTGGTGATCGCGGCCGAGGCGAGGATGGAGCGAAGGAGCCGGACGGCCGACTCCGTATCGGTTTCCATCCGGACGAACGTCGCGACCTCGTCGAGGACGAAACTCGTCGTCACAATCGAACCGTAGGCGCCCCGAGAGACCTGGGCCTGGAGCCTCTTGGCCTCAGGACCGTGCCGGTCTCCCGGGACCGCGAGTGCGACCCAGGCGCTCGTGTCGTAGAAAATCAGGCCTTCTCCCACCCATACAGGTAGAAGTCGACCCGCTCCGAGGCGTCGGAGTGCCGACCCTTCTTTCGGGCGACCGGGAAGGCCACGAAAATCGGGTCTTTCGAATCGACCTCGTCCCGGATCGCGAGTCGGCGGATCGCCTGGCGCACGGCCTCCTTGATCGTCGTCTTGTGGGCCCTGGCGTACTCGGTGAGGAGGGCGTGCTCCGTGTCGGAGACCTCCGTCTGGACGACTCTCATATGACATCTAACATGTTACATCAAATATTTAAGATGTTGACCTCGAGTCGGGGAATCGTGGTATCGGTCATCCTGGAGCGCCCGGGCGATCAAAGCCCCGGAGTCCAAAAACAACTTCACCGGAAGACCTCCGGCATCCGCGGGGAGTCGGTCCCCTACCGAATTCGCCGGATCCCCCGGACCTTGTCGAAGTCCCGATCGAAGGACACGATCGTCCGGATCCGGCGGCGGGCCATGACGGCGACACTCGCGCAATCGGCCACGGAGAGGCTGCCGTCGTACCGGAGGTGGAGGGCCATGGCCTCCTCGAAGAGCGCTCGGTCGACGAAGGCGATTTCGCACGCATCGACGAAGTACTCGTACAAGGTCAAGGCCGCCTTGCCGCCGCTTCGTGCCCCGACGATCGTGACCGCCTCGGCCATCACAAGGTCGTGCACGAGATAGGCCTCTCCCGCTTCCTTCCGCACGCGGACCGCGTCCTCGTGCCATCGGTCCTTGCGGTCGGCGAGGGCGACGAAATAGGAGGAGTCAGCGAGGAACAGTCTCTCCCCTCTGCGCCTTCCGCTTCGACGCGACGGCGTCTCCGCCCCCCTCGATGAGCCCCTCGAGATCGTCGAGGGTCCTCCGTCGCCGAGGTCGGACCACGATTCGCGCTCCTTCCAAGGACCATTCGAGGATATCCCCCTCCCGAACCTCGGAGGCTTCGCGGATCAATTTCGGAACGACGGTCAGGTAGCCCTTAGAGACTTTGCTCTTACTAAGCATATCGGAATCACTATGTATCGCTGCCTATTTAGTCCTTGCCCGCGGGCGGAGCGTCCCGAGCTGCTTCAGGAGGCGTCCCTGTCATGGCAGCACCTCGCCGACACCCCCTCATCGACTGGTCCTGCGGACGCTTCCGCCCGATCTTCCCGCGGGTCGCGGCAGCGCGGCCCGCAGATCTCGCACCAGCCCCTCCGTCCGGTTCGCAACCCGCCGGAACGCCCGATCATCGATCATGTACACCCCTTTGAGCGAGTCCTGGAAGTCGCGCCGCGCCAGAGCCGCGGCGAGGGCGTCGAGGTGCTCGAGGAGGACGCCCCTTCGGTCGCGACGCAGGAAGGTGGCGATCCGTTCCACGTCCAAATCCGTGCCGGCGAGGACCGCCAGGTCTCGCAGGTCCACGCGACACCCGGCTTCGAGCTTCAGTGCGACGAGGACCTCGGGGGCGGCCACGAGGGCCCGGGCCTCGGACGAAGGGTCCAGCCCGCGCACGATGAGGCGCCGGGCTCCGCGGCGGACCGACGCGTACGGATGGGAGGCCCCGGAGACGCGGTCCGAGATCCCGTCGATGAGCAGGTCCACCGACAGGGGGATCGCCTCCTCCCCGCGGGACCACCGCTCCGCGCGGCCCGCGAAGACGGCGCCTCCCTTCCAGTTCCGGACCCGGGCGAGATCCGCCGACTGGAGGAGACCGCGAATCCCGGGGAGCGCGGCGGCGGGCACCACGAAGTCCAGATCGAGCGAGAACCGGGGTGGCCCGTACGCGCTCACCGCATAGCCGCCGACGAGGACCGCCTCGGCCTCTCGGAAGCGCCGCAGCAGGGCGAACCCCGCGCGCTCCTGTTCGAGGTCGTGAGGCCTCATCCGGCGTCCCGGTCCATCTGCCTCCGGAGGGCGGGCAGGACCGGCTCATAGAGGTAGGGGCGCGCGGCCGCGTACGCGTAGGCCTCAGAGGCGGGGACGACTCGGACGCCGCCGTGATCCACGGATCGCACGCGCGTCCCCGGGTGGAGGATGTGGACCACCCCGAAGAGGGTCTCCCGGGCGCCCGCAAGGCTCGCCCGCGCCCCCGCGGCCCGGAAGAACGCCCGCCACGCCGGAAGGTCCGCCCGGCGGACGCGGAGGTGGAGGGGACGGAAGCCGCGCGTGAACCCCGTCCAGTAGCCGCCGTCCGTCCAGATCGAGACCGCGGTCGCCTCGCAGTAGGCGTGGGGGAGCGCGGAGCGATCCGGAAGGCCGAAGGCAGCCGTGTCTCGGCGGAGGAAGTCGTCGATCCGACGCTCCGGGGGGATGACGCGGTACGTGCCGCGTCGGGGAGAGGTCACATATCCGAGGCGGTGGAGGTCGGAGAGGACCTTGGCCGGCGCGGGGGATGGGAAGGTCTCTCGGAAGGCGGCCGCCGTGAACGGCCCGTCCCCGAAGGCCGGGCCCATCCAGGCGTAGAGGGCCTCGTAATCGTTCGGCATATGATAACCATAACGGTTACTAATACTTAAAAAGCCGTCTGCCTCCGAGCGGTGCGTCCGCACCTCCGCGCGACGATCCAGGCATATCGCAACAGCCTCGCACGACCGACCAGGAGATTTTCAAGCTTGCCTTCTGGGCAAGGAAAGAGGTCCACACCATAGATTCTTAGAGTATCGATAGTCCCTTGGCCTGCGCCAACAAGACTATCAGTTCTGAGTGCGTAAGACAGCTCGGAAGGTACCGGTTTTGGGCGGGGGAAAGTTCATAACCTCTCGGTCATTCTTTGGCACTCCGGAGCGGTGCGCCAGCTTGCGCGAGCTGATGCATGATAACTGCATCGTAAGGCTTTTGCAGTACCCTCACTTGAGTTGATTTGAATGATGGTGAACCCGTCAGAAGCGCTCGAGGCAATCAATCGGGAGCGAGTCAACCAAGAGTGGATTAACAAGTCCCTCCCCTCGCTCCGAAGGAAGTTCGGTGATCGATATATTGCTGTTCGGGCTCGGAAGGTCATCGATTCGGACAAGGATTTTGAAAAGCTTCTCGCCCGTGTGCGAAAGCTTAGCGACTCTGGGTCCGTCACCATCGAATACGTTACGGCGCTCGAATATCTCTGGCTGCTTTAGGCCCGAGAGGGCGCCCGATGCGGTCCCGCCTTGTCTTGAGCGAGAGGGGAATTGAGGTGGTCGCACAATTCACGTGTCCGGCGCGACGCATCACGCAGACCTATAACTTCCTCATCGACACCGGGTCCAGCGCATCATATCTCGGCTGGGAAGACGCTACGAAAGCTGGGATCAAGGTCGAGGAGCTCCCAAGCTCGTCGAAACCCATATTTGGCTTCGGGGGTGCAGCCGACGTGAAACACCTCAAGGACCCATCTTTCCTCCATGTCCGTTTCGAGGACAACACGCTGGAAACAGTCGAGCTTCCTGATGGAATTCTCGTGTACCGGCCGTCACGCAGGAAGACGACCCATTGGCAGTCGGGCCCATCAGTCAGCCTTCTGGGAAGAGACTTTCTTCGAATGTCGGGGTGGAAACTGATTGCCAATCTCCCCCGTGAAGAGGCATATCTCGAAAGTCCTTGAGCCCCCGGGCGAGACCGTGACCGCAGAGGGGCGCATCCGCGGCGAACTAAAGGGGATGATGCAATCAAGGCGCAGAAACCCTTTACTAGGCGTCCCCGGGTTCCGAGGCCCCAGGACGTGAACGAAGGGTTGGCGAATGGAGAACGCCCGCTTCGGTGGCTCGGCGATTCGGCCGCGCGACTCACGGCGGCATCCGCCCTCCTCTTGGCGACGAACCTCCTCTGGATCATCGCGGTCGTCCTCAATGTAATCGGGCCTCTCGGTCCTCTGAGCGCCGGTCTCCTGGCCTGGCTCGCCTTCGTCCTCGACATTCCCGGAGTCCTCCTGCTGGCGGCCGCGTACACCGGTCTGACGGCCGAAAAGGGGCTCGGCTGGAACCGTCGTCGGTTGGCGATCACCTTGGGGTTCGTTCTCTGGGCGGGCCTGTCCGTGTACTGGCGCTTCGTGCTGCCCCTCGCGATCGGGACGGACCTCCAGGACCTGTTCTTGGGGCTGCTCGGCGCGGATCCGGGAGCGCTGGCCCTTGCGAAGGGATCGTGGGCGAGCATGAGCGAACTCTTCGCCTGGTGGATCGCGGCCGGCGCGGTGTTCTTCGCGACCCACGTGCTGATCGCAGTGGATTATCGGCGCGCGTCCGAGGGAGAGTGGACCGCGGGCCTCCCGGCGTACGTCTGGGTCCTCGGCGCGGGCGTGTCGCTCCTGTCGACGATCCTGATCGTGACCGCGCTCCTGCCCGTCCTGGGCGGCGGCCTGCTCGGGTCGACGTTCACCTCCGGCGTCGTCGGCAAGCTGCTCGTT
>VBMG01000072.1 GCA_005878485.1 Methanobacteriota archaeon
GATTCCGGCGACGTCCGGGTCGTGCGTGGCGACGACGAGAGCTGCGCCGAACGAGGTTCGCGCGAGTTCGAATGCCTCGTTGACCGCGGCGGTCCCCTTCGCATCCAGCGCGGCCGTCGGCTCGTCCGCCAGGAGGATTTTCGGCCCGTTCGCGAGTGCCCGTGCGACGGCCACGCGTTGCGCCTCACCGACGGAAATCTCGTTGGGCCGGCGCATGGCGAGCCGCCCGAGGTCGAACGCCGCGAGCAATTCCGGCACGCGAGGATCTGACGGCTTGCGGGCGAGTCGCAGCGGCAAAGCGATGTTCTCCTCGACGGTCAAGTCGTCGATCAGGTTGTGGGTCTGGAACACGAACCCGACCTCACGAAGGCGGACCCTTGAAAGTCCCGATTCCTTCAAGCGAGCGATCTCGCGGCCTCCCAGGACCACGGAGCCCCGTGTCGGGACGTCGAGCCCGCCGAGGATCGAGAGGAGCGTGGTCTTCCCGCTCCCGTTCGGGCCGTACACGAGGATCGCGTCGCCTGCGTCGACGGCGAGGCTCACGCCGCGCAGGACGTCGGACCGGCCATCGTACGACTTCCAGACGTCGTGGGCTTTCAGGACCGGCTCCGCCATGCGAAGTCTCCATGGACTCCTCGCGTGAAAAACATTCGCGCCTCCTCGGCGCATCCCAACTTGGGACCCGCGTAGCGCGATTTTCTTCGTCCCCGAAAGATTTAAAACCGCGTTTCCTTCATGCGGGGCCGTCAGAGGGTTTTCGGATGCAACCTAAGAGGCGGCTCAGCGTAGCGGTCGTGCTGTGGTCGGTCTTCGTGATGGCGTTCGCGGCGTTCCTCGTGGCCGCGCCGTCCGCGATGGCGACCCACGATTCGGTGACGTGGACGAACTATGGGGACCTCGCCGGCGCGGACCACTTCAACCGTGCGTTCGGTGGGGTCCTTGGCGCGGGCAACGTGCTCTACGTGCCCTACATCACGCAGAACACGAACACCGCCCTCGCGAACATTAACCTCACGAAGCTCACGACCGGAGGGGGACTCTTCAACGCGCCCGTGGTCCTTCTCGACCGGCAGGTGAACGACAACCCGAACGTCGTCTACTCGGCCCGGCCGCCCACGATCGCGATGGACCACGCCGGCAACATCTATGTCGCCTGGACCCGGAACCCGTCCGGGATGTTGAGCTACGACGTCTATGTGAGCAAGTCGACGGACGGCGGGAACTCGTGGCTGCCGGCCGTCCGCGTGAACCAGCCGAACAACAACGAGCTCGACTACTACCCGTCCATCACGACGACCCCGGAGGGATTCATCTGGGTCTCTTACCTCCAGCAAAACGGCCCATTCTCGAACGTCACGGTCGCGCGGAGCACGAACGGCGGCAACACGTTCTCCCTCTGGGTCAACGCGTCCCAGCAGAAGGTACCGACGGACGGCATCCTAGATTCCCATCTCGCGTCGGACTCGCTCGGCCGCCTCTACCTGGTCGTCGAGACGTACAGCTTCTCGAGCGCGTTCCACTACGTGCTCAATTACACGTGGTCCGACGACGGGATCAACTGGTCGGTCCCGACGCCGATCACGTCCGCGACGACGTGGGCGCTGAACGCCGGGATCGCCGTGGACGCCGCGAACCACATCCACCTCGCGTGGGAGGACTACCGGACGATCTACAGCCTGGGCGTGCCGACGGTCTGGTACACCCAATCGACGGACCGCGGGCTGACGTGGTCGCCCCAGCTCCCGCTCGAGACGACGGCGATCAGCAACAATCCGCAGTACGTCCACCTCGCAACGTTCGGATCGAACGTCATGGCCGTCTGGGGAAGCACGGGCGCCGGGAACGGGATGACGTACGCGGTGAGCGGCGACGGCGGAGCGACATGGTACGACGCGAAGAACGCCGCCATCGGCTACGCGGTCGTGCAGCCGAGCGTCTCGGTGGACGAGAACGGGACCTTCTGGACTGTCGTCACGGACAACACCGGAGTGTACCGGCGCGTCGGCGACCTGGCGTGGAACAGCCCGCCAACGACCCCGGCGAACGTCGCCGTGGCGCGGAGCGGGACGACGGGGTTGTCCGTCTCCTGGTCGAGAGACCCCGAGAAAGACGTCGCCGCGTACCGCGTCTGGCGGAGTTCCGATGGAGGGCGGAGCTATCAGCTCCTTGCGACGCTTGGCTTCACGGCCACGAGCTACTTGGACTCCGGCCTTGTCAATGGCACGTACTGGTACAGCGTCACGGCCCTGGATCTCGCGGGCACCTCGAGCCACCCGTCGTTCCCCCTGTCGGGCACCGTCGGGCCCACGACGGCGGAGATGATCGCGGCCTTGCAGGCCCAGATCACGGCGTTGAAGGCGCAAGTGTCGGATGCCCAGGCGAACATCACGGCCTTGCAGAATCAACTCACGGCGCTGCAGAACGCACAAGCCGCGAACGACACCGCGACGCGGGCCGCCCTCGCAAACCTGCAAGGGCAGATCAGCAGCCTGTGGAATCAGCTGAACCAGACGCGGCAGGACCTCGCGAACGCGCGCGCGGAACAGGCCACGCAGACGATGTCGTACGTCAACATGGCGTTGGCGATCATCATCGTCCTCCTCGTGGCGATGCTGCTCCTGCAGATGCGGCGTCCGCGGAATCCGGTGCAGGTGATGTCGCCCGAACCGCCGGGCCGGGTCGTGGCCCAACCGCGCACGCCGGAAGAAGAGCTGTGAGCGAACCGAGGGCGCATCCGCCCTCTTTCCTCATTTTCCGGGTCCGCCGCCGGAGGCCCCGCTAGGTCTGCGTTCCTGCCGTACGGAAAAAGGCGAGGGTCTTCTCGAGCCCCTCCCGCAACGGGGTGCGCGGCCGGAACCCGAGCTTCTCCCGCGCCTTTCCGATATCTGCGAGGGAGTGACGGATGTCCGCTTCGCGAGGGCTCTTGTGCGCGATGCGGGGCGACGTGTGCGTGATCTCCGAGAGGACGCGGGCGACCTCGCTGACGGCCGTCGCCTTTCCCGAGCCGAGGTTCAGGACTTGGTCCGCAACGGGTCCTTCCCCCGCGAGCTCAAGGGCCTCCGCGAGGTCTCCGACGTACAGGAAGTCCCGCGTCTGTTGGCCGTCGCCGTGGATCTCGATCGGCTTGCCCGCGGCGAAGGCCGTGCAGAACTTCGCGATCACGCCCGCGTACGCCGATCTCGGATCTTGCCGCGGTCCGTACGCGTTGAAGATTCGGACGGCAACCGTCTCGATGCCCTTCATGGAAGCGATCTCAACGCACGCGAACTCCCCGACCATCTTCGTCGTGGCGTAGGGCGACGCGGGCTCGGGCCGCATCGTCTCGACCTTCGGGTTCACCTCGGATGTGCCGTACACGGCAGCGCTCGACGTGAACACGACCCGCCGGACGCCGGCGTCGGCGGCGGCCTTGAGGATGGTCAACGTGCCTTCGACGTTCGTCCGCCAGTACGCGTCGGGCTTGGCGACGCTCTCCGGCACGGAGGTCTTGGCGGCCAGGTGATAGACGACGTCCTGCCCGGCCACGGCCGCGGCGACAACATCCGCGTCGAGGATGGACGACCGCTTCACATGAAGCTGGCCGGGGACGGACGCGAGGTTCCGGAGGGACCCGGTCGAGAGATCATCGAGGACCGTGACCTCGTTGCGCGCCCCGAGCCGCTCGACGAGGTGGGAGCCGATGAACCCGGCGCCGCCGGTGACGAGGACCCGCTTCCCTTCCATCGGCCCGCGCGGCACGGAAGGAGCCGGCCATAAGCGTTCCGGTGCGGAGCCTTGCCATCATGCGGAGAGATGCGCGAGCTCCATGCTGACCTCGAAGAGTCGACGGGCGACCGCCGGGTCTTGGGCTCTTGCGGACGGCGCCAGCACCTGGTTCCTGACGAAGTACTTCCCGGAGATGCCTTCGACCTCGGGCGAGGTCGCGAGATAGATCGGCGTCTCGGCGCCTTTCTCCGGACTCTTCAGGAACATCTTGACGAACCGGACGACCACGGAGGACCCGCCCATGCCGAGGTTCGTCCGGATGACCCCGGGATGGCAGGCGTTCACGGTGACCCCGGTGCCTTCGAGGCGTCGTGCGAGCTCCTGGGTGAACAAGATCTGCGCGAGCTTCGATTGATTGTACGCGCGGAAGCCGCCGTACCGGCGTTCGCCTTGGAGGTCGTCGAATCGGATCGTGCCGCCCATATGGGCGCTCGAGGACACGTTCACGATGCGGGAGGGCGAGGACTTCTTCAGGAGGTCGAGGAGGAGGTGCGTCAACAGAAACCCGGAGAGATAGTTCACCTCGAACTGCCGCTCCAGCCCGTCCGGCGTGACGTCGCGATGCGAGGTGTAGACACCCGCGTTGTTGATGAGCACGTCGAGACGGGGATACGTCCGCCGGAATTCGTCGGCGAAGGCTCGCGTCGACGCTTCGCTCGCGAGGTCGACGATTTCGAGGGAGACCCGCGGGTTTCCCGAGTCGCGGATGATGTCCTGACAGGCCGCCTCCCCGCGAGTCGCGTCTCGGCACGCCAAGACGACGGTCCCTCCGAGGCGCGCCAGCCCGGAGGCCGTGGCTTTGCCGATGCCCGAGTTCGCACCGGTCACTACGAAGACACGGTCCGCCATGTTCGCCGACACGCTCCGACCTCACGGGTGCTCAACGTTCACGACCGGAACTCCGCTCCCGATCAGGAGGCTGAGTACGACCAGCCCATTTTCGGGGTCGGAATTGACATCGCGGTGGATCAGGCCCGGAGGGACGTGGAAGAAGTCTCCGGGCCTGATGGCTGCCGCCTCCGTCCCTTTCGGACCGTACTCGAGTCGGAGTTGCCCCGAAACCAAGAAGCCATAGAGGTCGTGGGTCCCGTGGTGATGCCAACCGGAAACCGCCCCTCCGTCGAGACGCGTTCGGGACACGAGGACGGTATCCGTTTCGAACGCCTTCTCGCGACGGATCCCGGCTGTAACATAGCCGGCTTTCAGATCGGTCCCGTGAACGACTTCGATCCGCGGCATGCGCTCTTCGAGGTGGGGGTGCTACAAAAAGTTCTGCTGAGGTTCCGGGCGCACTGAGAGTGAGCCAATCGACGACCGATTCGTTTCCTCTGGAGCGGGTCGACTCAAATGCTCGCTCGCCTCACGTTTCGGTTACCGAATTGTGACCCGATATCGTCTCGGATAGATACGACTTCATGGCGG
>VBMG01000013.1 GCA_005878485.1 Methanobacteriota archaeon
TGCTCTTCCGACCGTCCTTTTCGAGTTCGAGGAGGGCCCGGATTGCGTCCACGTTCTCCGGAACGACGTCGGACTCCTGGTGGACCGCTTGGAAGTAGTACAGCCGTCGCCCGTCGACGACGTGCACCCCGTCCCGCCACACGGCGACCTCGTAGAGGTCCGAGCGGTTCCGCGAGAGGTCCCGCGCCATCTCCATGATCTGGGCCGTCGACTTGACGCCGTCTCCGCCCGACACCGAGATCACCCGCGGAAACCGTTTCCAAACATCGAGGACCTGGTCCGCGGTTGCGGCCTTCTTCAGGTCGACGCTCACGGTGTGCAGGTGCATGATCGTCGTCGGGACCTTCACCGCAATCGTGTGGATGTTCAGCTTCGGCAGGACGCTCTGGACATCCGGGCCGTGATGGCTCGGCATCTCGAGCTCGGGTTCAATCGCATTAATCGGACCTTTCTTCGAGTCGCCCGGGTCCGTCGCGCGGCGGACCATGACGGCGAGGACTTTCTCCACGCCGATGTGGGCATCGAGCGGATAGAGAGTGCGGATGAGACCCGTCGTATTGCAGGAGGGCACGCGGACGAACGACGCGCCGAGGCAGTCCTCGTAGTTTGCGGCGGCGTTGAACGACAGGTTCGTCAGGGTATGCTCCTCGCCGCCCTGCCAGATCGCCTTGACGCCCGCTTTCTCGTACAGGGGCTTGTAGCCGCTTTCCTCCGGCGTGCAATCGACGACGAGGTCGGCCTCTTTGACGAGGTCCGCGAGCGTGCCCGCCACCTTCACGCCCGCTTTCTCGAACTTGGCGGCGCCGTCCGGAGTCGCTGCGTAGACCGCGTACCCCTTCCGCGCTGCGAGCTTCGCCTCGAAGTCGGGCTTCGTCTTCGCGACCCCCGCGAGGCGCATGTCGTCCTGCAGCGCGACCGCGTCGGCGACCCGCTTGCCAATCGTTCCGTATCCGTTGACGGCAATTCGCGCGGGCATGGGCTAGTCGCTCCGGCGGACGAACGGTCGAGGACCTAAAAAAGCTGTGCGACGCGCGTCGGTGCAAATCGCCTGCGGGCGTCCTCCGCACACGGGCCCTCAACCGCTGCCGGACGGCTCGCGGGGGACGCCCCTCGAATACAACTCCCGTCGGATCCTCGGGACCATCGCCATGAGCACGGCGGATTCCGTGAGTCGATCTCGGTCGAGACGCCGCCCCGTGAGATACCCGATCGCGCCCTGTTTGAACCCGATTCCCCGGATGCCTGTCAAACGGGCCATCGCGTCCTCGACGGTCCGACCCGCTTTCACGCTTTCGACGACGCGAGGCGGGTACGTGAATCCGGGTCCGTGGCCGACCGTGATGCGGCCCGATTGGTCGACGACCGCGCAGTACTGCACGTCGAAGTAGTCGGAGATCTGCGGCGACCACACGAGCCCTGCCTCGATCCCGACTCCGAAATCGCCGTTGCCCAGGGCCGCCTTCGCCCGGTTGACCGCTCCCTGGAGCGCCTCGTCCCCGAAGGGTTGCTCGGGGACCTCCGTTCGAACGCGGACCGCCCGGACGCGCGCGGGCAGCGAGAGCGCTTGGAAGACCCGACGGGCCGCGCGGACCTTCACGGGGTTGTCGGTGCCGACGGAAACGCGGAGGGGCTTGAGACGTCGGCCCGTCCGATCGATGAGGCCCGCCCGAATGCGCCGTGAGGCGATCGGCAAGCCGTCCTGGGCCAAGACCATCGGGACGGCGCGGATCTCGAGGGGCCGGAGTCCGTGGGCGGTCCTCGCTCCATTCAAGGCCACCGCGACGGCATGCCGCTCCGCGGATACGACGAGGACATCGAGATCGGGAAGGTCGTCCGCGGGACCGTACGCCTCGTCGATCGGCTCGATCCGCGCAGGTCGCCAACGGCGTGCCGCGAGGAGTCGCTTCAGATTCCGCTCGCGCACGCCATAGGAATTCACGCGGGTTCGGGACTCCCGCGCGAACCGGTCCGTCGTTAGGCCGATCAGGACTTCCGCGGGGCGCCCTTCGAACGCGGCGCGGAGGAGCGCCTCGTGGCCCTCGTGGAGGATGTCGAACGTCCCTCCGAGGACGACCCGCATCGGCGGCCCATCCGGTCCGCGCGATATAAGCGTCACCTACGGGGACAGTCGGCCCTCGTGGATTGCGATCAGGTCCGCGTACAGCGCGAACGCGGTTTGCCGCAAGCCCGGATCGTGTTCGATGATCTGGAACTCCTTCAGCATGTTCGTCCGAACGACGAGGGAGCTCGACGTGCCGTTGATCGAGAACAACGGATGGTCCGGGCCGACCGCCTCGACGGAGACGGACGCTCGGACGGTCCGGCCCTCCCGCCATCCTCGGGCGATTTGCTTGACCCGCTTCCCGGCCGATTTGGCGTCGCGGATCGACTCGGCTCCGACCGAGGCGATGCCTTGTCGAGGGACTCCTTCCGGCCGCAGACGCCCGCCCATCACGACGTTCGCAAGGAGGCACGCCTTCATGGTCGCGTCCCATCCCTCCAGGTCCAGCGACGGATCCGACTCCGCGAAACCGAGACGCTGCGCCGCCGCGACGCCTTCCTCGTACGTCCGACCCGCTTCGATTTCCGAGAGGACGAGGTTACTCGTGCTGTTCAGAATTCCCTCGAACGAGTCGACCCGTGCCCCGCGCAGCGCCTCCTGGAACAAGCTGAACACGGGGGCGCCGTCCATCACGGTCCCTTCGTACCGAAACCCAACGTGTCGCCGGCGGGCGAGCTCCCGCAATTCGCGGTAGTGGTACACGACGGGACCTTTGTTCGCGGTGATCACGTGCTTCCCGCTCCGGAGGGCCGCCCTCACGTGGTCCAACGCGATTTGGCGCGGCGAAATCCGTAACGGCGTGACCTCGATCAGGATGTCCGCTCTTCCGTCGCGAATGTAGTCGACGGAACGCTTCGGGATCCCGCGGCCGCACGACTCCAAGGAGACGCCCGCGTCCGCGAGGCGAAGCGCCTTCCGGAGGTCGATCCCCCTCGCATTCTCGACGGAACCATGGCGGGCCGTCAAGATTGCGACAATCGACGCGTCCAGACCATACTCCCGAGTCAGCTCGGTCCGCTGCTCGAGGAGAAGCCGTGCAAATTCTCGTCCCACGTTGCCGAAGCCGGCGAGGACGATCCGATGCCGCATTTCGACCTCGTCAAGGTTCGAGGAGCGATTCCACGATCCGATCAGCCCGTAGATCTCGCGCTCGTATCACAGCAGGATCTCCTCTTACCGCGTCCCTTTCTCCGCCTTCAGTTCGCCAAGGAGCGCGTCAATTCGCGCCAAGCCTTTCGTCAGGTACCCGTGCGCGTCTCCCATCCCGATTCGGATGAATCCGTCCATCCCGAAGTGGTCGCCGGGCACGATGAGCGTGGACCTCTCCTTCAGCAGGCGGCGCGCCAGGTCCGATGAGTTGATTCGCAACGCGTAGCGCAGGAAGCAGATTGCGCCGGCGGTCGGAGGGATGTGCGAGAACAGCGCGCCGTGGTCCGCGATCCAAGAAGACACCACGACATAATTCCTCCGCAAGATGGATCGCGTGCGGGCGAAGATCTCTTCCCGGCGTTTCGGCGCGACCGCGATCTGGGCAAGTCGATCCGACAGGTAGGTCGGCGTAAGCGTCGTGTAATCATGGTAACCCCACAGGGTCGCGATCGTCTCCGGGGGTCCGGCGAGCCATCCGATCCGCAGCCCCGGGAGGCCGTACGCCTTACTCAGCCCGTTCGTGATGAGGGTCTTCTCGTAGCCGCCCCAGAGGCTTTCCGTCCGCGGGCCTTCGCGCTCTGAGCCGATGTAGACTTCGTCGGACAGAAGCCATGCGTACGCGTCCCGGGCGGCGTCGACGACCGCCTTCCGCTGCGCGTGGCCCATCACCGCCCCCGTTGGATTGTCGGGGTTGCAGACCGCGATTGCCTTCGTCTTCCTCGTCACGAGGCCCGCGAGTTCGTCGGGCTCAAACTGCCACCGGAGGTCTTCCCGGAGGCGAAGCGGTTTCACCTTGCCGCCGAAAATCTGGACGAGGCCCCAGGTCTCCATGTAGTTCGGGAGCATGACGACGACTTCGTCTCCCGGCTCCACGAGATGCCACAGCGCAAGGAGGTTCGCCTCGGAGGAACCGTTCGTCACGAGGATGTGATCCGGAGTCGCGCCGCGGTACATTCCCGCAATCAGGGATCGGAGCTCCGGCGTCCCGTTGCCTTGGGAATACGCAAGGGGATGGTCGAGGAACCGTTCAATTGCGACCGCATCGCGAAGGAGTTCACGCAGCGGAATCGGCTGGACCCCGCTCTCGGACAAGTTGTATTCGACCGAATTTTCCCAGGTGGACTGCCATCGCTCCATCTCGAACGGGACAATCTTCACGTTCTCGGGGCCGCATCGAAAGAAATGGCGTTAAAGGTTCGTGCGGTTCCCAAACTGCAACGGAACGGTGGGAGAGGCCGCGCGACGACGGATTGCGAGGCGGGT
>VBMG01000090.1 GCA_005878485.1 Methanobacteriota archaeon
TCTGTACCGCGTCGACGCCTACCACGACGTGTACGATCGGGCGGAAGACGCGTTCTACTCGGACGAGCGCGAGGGGGACGAGGACGATCAGGCGCGGTCGTACGAACTCGCCAGGTTCTCGCGGCCGCCGAACGCGCAACCGTTCGCGCTCTCGTATCGGCACGCGGCCTTCCTATCCCAGATCAGCCCGGAGTCGGGGCGCCTCGAATGGTGCCTCCGACGGATGCGCGAGACGGGGATGTTGGACCGAGCGCCGACCGAGTTCGAACGCGCCCGGATCGCGCGGCGCCTGGCCCAGGCGCGAGCTTGGGTCGAGACCCACGCGCCCGAGAACCGCGTGGCCCTGCTCGAGTCCTGGACCCCGGAGGTCGCCTCCCAACTCGATCCGAAAGACCGCGACGCGCTTCGGACGTTCGCAGGGCGGGCCGCATCGGCACGCTGGAACGAGGATTCGATCAAGGAGTCGATGGTCTCCCTGACGAAGAGCGGCTCGCTTCCCGTTGAAACGAGTCGTTTCTTCCGAGACCTCTATCTGGTGTTGCTCGGGTCGGAGCAAGGCCCGCGCGCCGCGCCGTTCCTCGCCGTGCTGGAGAAGGACTGGGTTCTCCGCCGTCTCAAGGAAGCGGCCAAGTGAGAAAACTCAATATACGCCCTCTCCCTTGAATCGCGTTCGAAGCCCCGTGGTCTAGCGGCCAATCGTGACCGTGATGCGGTCGCGGGCCAGTGATTCGAGGCTCTGGATCGGTCCCTCTGGGACCGAAGGGAGACCTCGCGACGGCAGTTCGAATCTGCCCGGGGCTATCCCTCTTTTCCTCGCGCACAACAGTCGGGTGTGGCGGAAGTCAGTCCCGGTTCTCCCTGAATTTTCGATGCTCGGCGACTCGCTCGCGATACAGGCGGGCTTCGCGTTCAACTCGGCTGGCATCCCAGCCGAGGGTCTCGGCCATCCGCTCCGCGACCTCGTCCGCCACTCCGAGCGCTTGGTCTCGCGCCTCGTAAAACAAGCCGAGCCGTCGGACGAGGACGTCGACTAGGGTCATGGCCATCTCCTCGTGGATCGCCACCTCCACTTCGGCCCATACGTGCGGCAGGTCGTCGACGATCCGATCCCGCGCCCGTGGCGCCTCCAGATATCGGCGGACCTGCTCGGGGGCGAGGCGGGCTTGAAGATGGAGCGCCGAGGCCTCGTCGAACCCCATCGTGGTGAAGTCCGAGAGCGCCCGAATGGGTGGACCGAGCGGGCGTTCCTTTGTCGGCGTCGCGGTCGTCCGTTCGAGACGAGCGGAAACGAGATCGACGACATCTTCGGCCATGGACCGGTGAGTCGTCAGTTTGCCCCCGGCCACCGAAATGAGTCCGTCGTTGTCCTCGAAGATGGCGTGTTCGCGCGAGATGTCGGACTCCCGCGCGTCGATGCGACGGGTCCGGAGCAGGGGCCGCAGCCCAGCGTACGCGCTGACGATGTCGTCCGTCGTGACCCTGGCCTGAGGGAACGCACTGTTCACCACGTCCAGGAGGTAGGCGACATCGCCTGCATTCGGCACCACGTGATCGGCATCGCCGCCGAAGTCCGTGTCTGTGGTCCCGACGAGGGCAAGTTCGTTCCAAGGCAACACGAAAACGATCCGTCCGTCTCGCGGCGCCGTGAGGGCGAGCGCGTGGCGGTTGCCGACCTTCGTTCGCGGGAGAAGAATGTGGATGCCCTTGGTCGCTCGAATCGTCGGGATCCCTCGCGGTGCACGGAGGCGGTCGAGCCACACGCCGGTCGCATTCACAACGATCCGGGCGCTTGCGTCGAACGTTCGGTTCTCAATCACGTCGCGAAGCCGGGCGCCAGTCCCGCGACCCCCGCCGTCGTGGAGGAGCTCAACGACCTCCGTGTAATTGGCCACGCACGCCCCGGCTTCGGCGGCGTCCTTGACCACCGCGAGGACGAGCCGGGCGTCGTCCGTCCACGCATCGTAGTACATCCCGGCACCCGCCAGCGAATCCGACGAGAGCCGCGGTTCTCGCTCCACGGTGGCGTCGGCGGCGAGCCAGAGACGGCGCGGGACCGTCTTGTCGCGGGAAAGGAAGTCGTACAGGAAGAGCCCGAACCGCAGGAACCACGCGCCCGGTCGACGGCCGCGATACGCGGGGATCACGAATGGGAGCGGGTGGACGAGGGACGGGGCTCGCGCGAGGAGCAGGTCCCGTTCGCGGACCGCTTGCCGCACCAAGCCAACCCGGTAGCTCCGCAGATATCGGAGGCCGCCGTGGATGAGGCGTGACGTCTTACCGCTCGTGCCGCTCGCGAAATCCCCGCGTTCGACGAGTGCGGTTCGGAGCCCGCGACACGCCGCATCCCGTGCGACGCCGGCACCGACGATGCCCCCTCCGACGACGAGCACGTCGAACGCTTCGTCCCGGAGGCGGTCGAGGTTCGCGGCGCGCGTCCGGGCCGAGAACTCGGTCACGTCGATCCCGCCACCAAGGTCCCGGCCGTGGCGAAACCGAATGGGCCGATAAAGACGTTGCCCACTGCCGCTCGGAGGCAAAGTCCCAAAGAATTAAACACGGCCCGAACATGCGGCTCGCTACCCATGCCCGTGATCGACCGCGAGAGGATCCTCGGGGTCCTCGAAACGTACGACGCCTCGAAGATCCGCATCGCGACGATCGGGTCCCATTCCGCCTTGGACGTCTGCGACGGCGCGATCGAGGAAGGGTTCCCGACCCTGGTGGTCTGCGAGAGAGGCCGCGCGACCCCTTACGCGCGCTACTTCCGGACGGTGCGGGACAAGGAGGGCCGCGCGATCCGGGGGATGGTCGACGACGCGATCGTCCTGTCGAAATTCCAGGAGGTCCTGACGGACAAGATCCAGGAGCGCCTGCGCCGGGCGAACGCGATTTTCATCCCGAATCGGTCCTTCACCTCGTACTGCAATCTGGACGAGATCGAGGGCTCGTTTCGAGTCCCGCTGGTTGGCAGCCGCAACCTCCTCCGGACCGAGGAGCGGGAAGAACCGCGCAGTTACTATTGGATCCTGGAGAAGGCGAAGCTGCCGGCCCCGGAGAAATTCGAGGACCCGAGGGACATCGATGGGCTCGCGATCGTGAAGCTGCACCACAAGACCAAGAAACTGGAGCGCGGGTTCTTCACCGCCGCGAGTTACAAGGAGTTCAAGGCGAGGTCGGAGGCGCTCGTCAAACAGGGCGTCATCTCGAGGAAAGACCTCGCAACGGCCCGCATCGAGCGGTACATCATAGGCCCCATCTTCAACTTCGACTTCTTCTACTCGCCGATCGAGGACCACGCGGAGAAGCTCGAGTTGCTCGGGATCGATTGGCGGTTCGAGACTTCCCTTGACGGGCACGTGCGGCTCCCGGCGGACCAGCAGCTGACCCTGAACGAGGCACAGCGCATCCCCGAGTACGTCGTCGTGGGCCACAACACCGCGACCCTGCGCGAGTCGAGTCTGAACGACATCTTCGACATCGCGGAGCGGTACGTCCGCGCGACCCAAGACCACTTTGCGCCAGGGATCATCGGCCCGTTCACGCTCCAGACGGCCGTGGACAAGGACCTGAAGTTTTGGGTCTACGATGTTGCCCCGCGGATCGGCGGCGGCACGAACGTCCACATGTCGGTGGGCCATCCGTATGGCAACTCGCTGTGGCGAGGCGCGATGAGCACCGGACGGCGCATTGCGATGGAGATTCGTCGCGCGATCGACACCGGTCGGCTCGGCGAACTCGTGACCTGATTCTCCGCCGCCGCGAACCCCGGCCGGCGTTTTGTCAACGACCGGCGCTCCTCAGCGAACTTTGATATGTTCACGAACCGTCGGACCGGTCCGTCAGAAGGGAAGGACAGCGGATGCTCGGCACCACGCTCCTCTGGTTGGGAGCCATCGCGGTCGGCTTCGTGCTCTTGAACCAAGGCGCGAAGTTCATCACGGACAACGCGACGCGGATCTCCGGGAAGATCGGGCGGAGCCGCTTCGTCGTCGGTGCGTTGTTTGTCTCGACGCTCTCCGCCTTGCCCGAGTTGCTGGTCAGCGGGTTCGCGGTGGAGGAGGGAAGCACGGACCTCGCGCTCGGCACGGCGCTCGCCTCGACGGTCGTGACGATCGCGTTTGTGATTGGCGCGAGCGCCCTCGTGCGTCCGATCAAGACCTCGAAGGAGATCGTCCTCCGAGACGCCGTGTTCCTCGCGATCGTGACCGTCGTCGCGGCGACGATGTTGCTCGACGGCAACCTAACGCAGTTCGAGGGCGTCGCCCTCATCGCCCTCTTCGTGCCGTACATCCTGAACCTCGTGATTTCGCAGCGGACGGGACCGCGGGAGGAGATCGAGGCGCGGATGGAGGATATGGAGATCGGGCTCGAGTTCACGGGCTGGATCTTCGGACGCAAGGTCGTCGTCCGGGCGGGACTCAAGTGGCTCGTGTTCGGCATCTTGTGGTCCGTGATGGGCGCCCAGTTCCTCGTCCAAGGCGCCATCGGGGTCTCCGAGGCGGCGGGCCTGAACCCGTGGTTCATCGGCATCACGCTCGTCGCCCTCGGGACGTCTCTGCCGGACATCGCAGCCGCATACCACGCGACGCGTCGCGGCTACACGGACCTCGTCCTCGGAGAGGGAATCGGTGCGAGCGTCGTGACGACGCTCCTCACGCTCGGGATGATCGGGATCCTTCGGCCCGCGGCCCACTCCGTCGACTTGCTCGTCCCCGTCGTCGGAGCGATGGTCTTCACCTCGTTCCTCCTCCTCGCGCTTCTGCTCGGCGGCTGGCGTATCACCTCGCGGTCCGGGGCCGTGCTGACATCCAGCTACTTCGTGATGGTCGCCCTGAACGTCCTTTGGATCCGAGCCGGATTCCCGTAAATCAGTAGACGGCACCGCATCGGACGCAGACGAGCTTCCCGTCGCCTCGGGCGACGAGCTGACCTCCGCATGCCGTGCAGTAGCGCATCTCTTTCACGAGCTTGCCCTCTGCGTCCCATTGGTGCTGGGGCCACGTGCTCGGCGTGGGAGCCGCTCCGGGCCATCCCCCGCTCGGCTGCGTGCCCGTGCCTCCGGCGGCCTGCGCCGAACCCGGCGCGGGCGGTGGGTTTGTCCGCGGCGGAGCCGGCGGCATCGTCATCGGGTAGGGCCCGGCATGCTGCATCATCCGGAACTGTTCCTCCATGTACGCACCCTGATCGACCCGGGTGACCGTCGTCCGCGCGATGCGGTCGAACAAGCGCTGTCGTGGATCGCCTTGCGTCACGCCGCCGACGAGGATGTCCAGGATGAAGACGATTCCGAAGATCTTCGACAGGTTCCGCAGGAGGGCATGCAGGACGTCCAGGTTCCCATCGATCGCGACAACGCGCAGGGAGACCAGCCGCTTTCCGATCGTCGCGTGGAAGATCGTCTCCAGGAACATGGAGTAGGCGAACCAGATGAGGCCCCAGTACAATCCGATCAAGTACCAGGCCCAGGCCAGAATCGAGAAGGGGATCGCGAAGATGAACCCGATCGCGAACACGATGATCGCGTCGATGACAAAGGCGAGGAACCGACGGAACCAGTGCTCCTGCAAGGCAGGGTTGTGACCAATCAGGTTGATCGCAGAGGGCATGACTCACCCATCCAGTCGCGACGATATCGGACCGGCCTTCATAAACGTGCCGGAATTAAATATTGTCGGACGATTGAAAATCAGTCGGGCGAGTCCGCGGAGGCTTCCGACGGAAGCTCCTCCTCGACGCGCGTCGATCGACGCAGGTACTCGCTTGGGATTTCCTTCGATGTGAAGACGGTCTTGCCGGCTTTGTGGATCACGACGCCTGCGTCCCGGGCGGTCTTCGCGTCGATTTCCAAGATGACCGGTTGCGCGATCCGGACGCGGCCCGCTTCGAGCGCGGCCTCGAACGTCGCGCTGAGGTGGACCATCTTCCGATCCGAAGGTCGAAGCCCCGCTTCCATGAGGATGTGGCTCTCCTCCGCCGTGGTCGGATAGAACAGGATGTCCGGGATGCCTTCCGTCGGCAGGTCGAGATCGAGGTCCAACGAGTGACCGTACGTCGCGCGGATCTTGCCGTCCTCGAACTGGTAGCGCCCCTTGGGGTCCGTCTCAATCAGGCCGACGACGTGGTGTTGCCGTACAAATCGGAATCGGCGGTTCCGAATCTGCACCGCGGTGAGGAAGTCCCGAAGGTCGACCCAACCGTGGGCGTCCATCTCGAGGCCGTACCGCTCCGGGAAGTGTCGCAAGACGCCCGCCATCGTGCGGCCGAGGATCTCGACCTCCTCGTCGTTGAGCAGGAACTTGCCCTCGCTGCCGCAGTGCGGACAGAATTCGTCCCGGAAGAACCCGTGAGAACGACACTCCTTCAGCATGCGTCCCCTCCCAGGTCGTTTGGTATTCGCCGAAGGCTTATCAAGTTTCGTCCTCCCGGTCCAACGGGAGGTCCGCCTCCCGGACCACGCGGAGTCCGAGCGATTCGAGACGTTCCGCGAAGGCCCGGGCCTGCGGTTTCGGGAGGCTCTTGCGGTGCATGTACGCGACGGTCGCGCCGTCCGTCCGCTCGACCGCGCGATCAATGACCTGCGCCGATGTCCCTTCGAGCGCGTAGGCCGCGAGGAGATGGCCGAACGCAACGCGCCGTTGCAGCGCAAGGTCGGTATGCCGTGGGACGTAGTGACCTCCGCCGAGTCCGATCGCGATCGGGGCGTCGAGGGGCCGGAGCCCCAGCAGGGTGCGCGCGATCGCCCGCGATGCTTCCAGGTCCTTCCATTCCGTCTCCGTACTGCCTTGCTCGATGTAGAACGTCGGCGCCGTCAGATAGGGACCGTGGTGCGTCGCTTCGAACGTGACCTCGTAGGCGAGTCCCGCCGACTCTCGCCGCAAACCCCGGAGGGCCGCCGTCATCCACCGCGGCGCAGACGGCACAAGGGTTTCCGGCTGGCCGCCAAACGCCGCGGCTCGCGGGTTGCCAATCGGATGAACCGTGAGGCTCGGCCGCCGACTCTCGGAGCGGTGTTTCGACAGGTATACGACGAGGTCCGCACGGTCTCCGAACCTCGACTGGAGGTCGCGATCGAGGTGATCGCGGAAGAGATGGAGTTCCGGGATCGTGACAAGGACCATGTCCTGCCGCCGCCACGCGGGGGCTCCCTCGAACGCCTCTTCGCGGTCCCAGGACGCGAGCTCCAATAGCGCCTCGCGCTGGTTCCGGCTCGCTTCATCCTCCTCGGACGCCACGAAAAACCGCACGCCGGCAGCAAAGAAGTCCCCGGCCATGGTCTTTCCCCTGGGGGCGCTTGCGCACAAACTTTATGTGCGTTCCTCCGGTACGCGGGCCGGAAGCGATGGTCACCGTCACGTTCGTCTCGTCCGTTCAAGGGTACCAGGAGGGTCGCGTCGAGGAGATCGTGAAGCGACTCCGCGGGGACCATCCGGAGTGGAAGGTCGATGCCCTCCCGCCGGAGGCGAGCAAACCCCTCCTCGCCAAGTACAAGCTGCAGTTCGGCCCCGCCATCCTCGTGAACGACCGGATCGAGTTCGTCGGCATCCCCCGCTACCGGATGCTCGTCGAGCGCATCGCGATGGTCGCCGCAGGCAAGATATCGCCTCGGACGGCTGCGCCACCCGCGTCCCCGACGCCCCCGCCCGCCGCGGCGCCGAAACCGGTACCGCCACCGAGTCCCGCTCCGCCGCCAACGTGAATCGGACCGACACAACCGATTGCTAGCGCCTCAAATCGCGATTGCAAGCTACCTTTCCACTGGAGGATTGGGCGTTCGCGAAAACTATATGAAATCTCAGACCCATTAATTCCCCGGGGTTGTACCGAGGGGACCGCGCGCCTCCGGGCGACGGTCCATCAAGAAGGAATGAGGATTCCCCCATGAGCGTCGAGGACGAGTTCGAGGAGACACGTCGTGCGATCCACCGCATGCTGAAGGACGCGTTCGAGGGGAAGCTCGGCGTGTTCCGAGAGCCGTTCATCTACGGCTTCACGACCCGGTCCCGGGAATCGAGGCCGGAGGCGCCGCGGCCGGCCCTCGAGGGGGAAGAGATCCGGACGCGGGATCCGATCGTCGATGTGATCCTGACGGATTCCGCGATCTTCCTGACCGCCGAGATGGCCGGGGTCCCCCGAGAAGGGATCCGCGTGCGTCTCGAGGAGGGAAAGCTCGTGCTGCAAGGGGAAGGTGACCGGCCGTACCTCTCGAAAGTCGATCTCCCTCCGGACGCGGACCGCGACACGCTGAAGTACACGTATGCCAATGGCGTCCTCGACGTGGTGATCGCCCGGAAGCGGATCGCGAGCTGAATCCGTTCGCGTCAGGGCGGGCCGCGGGGGTGCGGGGATTCCGGCGGGGGACAAAATCGATCGAAAGTTGAAGCGCCTTCGGCGGATTGAGGCCGGCTATCGCTCGCAGATCCGGCGGGCGCAGCAAGTCATGAAGGACGCCACGGTCGACCGCGTGAAGGCGGAGCGGAAGTTCGAGAAGATCCGCTCGAAGATCGAAGGGAAGATCGACAAGGTCCAGCCGAAGATTCGCGAGCTCACGAACCTGAAGGCGGAGCGGAAGTCCTGAGCGCCGCGAAGGCTATGACTCTGCCCGTCCTTTGCCGGCCGTGGCCGGCATCGAGGCGGAGCGGGGCGCGATCTTGGAGGAGACGGCCCAGCAGGTCCGCGCGTGCACGCGGTGCCGTCTCCACGAGGGCCGGGTCCATGCGGTCCCGGGCGAAGGCCCCCTCGACGCGGACGTCTTCCTGATCGGCGAGGCGCCGGGCCGGGATGAAGACGCCTCCGGAAGGCCGTTCGTGGGCGCCGCGGGGAAGATCTTGGACAAGGCGCTGTCCGCGGCGCGAATGCCGCGGGATTCCGTCTTCGTCACGAACGTCGTCAAGTGTCGCCCTCCTGGGAACCGAGGCCCCCGCACGGATGAACTGGAATCGTGTCGCCCCTACCTTGCGACGCAAATCGCCGTCGTCCGTCCGAAAGTCCTCGTCACGCTCGGCTCGACCGCCTTGAAGGGCCTTCTCGGCAAAGGGTCGGAGCTAAAAGACGTCCGCGGACGGGCCGCTGTCTTCGAGGGAATCCCGGTCATCCCGACGTATCATCCGGCCGCGATTCTTTACAATCGTCGTCTCGAGGCGTCTCTCCGCGCGGACTTGCGCAAGGCGGCGCGAATGGCCCGCTCGAAGCGCCTACGAATTCGGAGCGGTCCCCTTCGAGAGACGAAGCCCACCCGGCCGGCCACGTCGAGCGGCGCGGTGATCGTGGGCCCGGAGGGCCGAATTCTCCTCCTGAAGCGGGCGGACGAAGAGATCTGGTGCCTTCCCAAAGGCACCGTCGAACCAGGCGAAACCCTCGAGGAAACGGCGATCCGCGAGGTCCAGGAGGAGACCGGCCTGCGGGTCAAGCTCCTTCGGCCCCTGCACGAAGTCCGGTATTCGTTCTACTGGCCTCCCGCCGGCGTGAACTACGACAAGACGGTGACGTACTTCCTGGCCGAGCCCATCGGAGGGCGCCTCGCACCCGAACCCGGGTTCGACGAGGCCCGCTGGGTGACGCGTCCCGAGGCCCTGCGACTCCTCCACTGGAAGAACGACATGGACGTGATCGCACGCGCCTTCGAGGCGATCCGGTCCTAGCGCCAGAACGCCTGCATCTTCTCCAGAGGCCACGTGTTCAACACATCGTCCGGCGTCAGCCAGGCCCGCCGGGCCGTTCCGACGCCGAACCGCATCCAGGCCAGGTTGCCGCTCGCATGGCTGTCCGTGTCCACCGCGATCGTGCAGCCCGCGTTCTTCGCAGCCCGCGCCTGGGCCGCGCTCAGGTCCATCCGCCTAGGATCCGCATCGACTTCGATCGCGGTTCCGGCTTTCGCACATGCCTTGAAGACGTCGTCTAGGTCCAGCTGGATCGGCCCGCGCCAGCCGATCTGTCGGGTCGTGGGATGGCCGAGCACGTCGACGTGGGGGTTCTGGACCGCGGCGACGACGCGCGCGGTCTGCTCCTTTTGCGGGAGCGTGAATCGCGAGTGGACGGACGCGATGACGTAGTCAAGTTCCTTGAGCACCTCGTCGGGGTAGTCCATTTCGCCCGCCTCGACGATGTCGCACTCCGTCCCGAGGAGGACCGTGAAGCCCTTGAGGCTGCGGTTCAGCTCGCGGACGCGGTCCCGGCGCTCGAGGGCGTGTTCCGCGGTCAGCCCCCGTGCGACCGTCGCGGAAACGGAGTGGTCCGAGATTCCCACGAACGCGTATCCCCGTCGCCGGGCGGCCTCGACCATCGCCTCGAGCGGTTCCGAGCCGTCCGTGGCGTTCGTGTGAACATGCAAGTCCCCGCGGATGTCCGCCAGCTCGACGAGCGTCGGAAGGCGGCCCGTTGCCGCGAGATCCACTTCGCCCTGGTCCTCCCGCATCTCCGGCGGAATCCAGGCGAGATCGAGGGCCGAGTACATGCTCTCCTCCGTGTCCCCGGCGACCCGCTTTTCGTCGCGGAACATCCCGTACTCGTTCATCTTCAGGCCCCGCCGTTCCGCCATCGTACGCAGGCGGATGTTGTGGTCCTTCGAACCCGTGAAGTACTGCAATCCGGCGCCCCAGGCGTCGGGATCGAGGATGCGCAAGTCGACCTGGATCGTGCGGGGCGCCCCTTCGTAGTCGTGGTAGGCCATCCGCACGACGACCTTCGTTTCGCCCGAGGCCAAGACTTCCACGACGTCCGGGAGATGCTCGAAGGCGGTGCCCGCCGCCGAGCGGTCCTTTGCGACGGCCAGAATGTCGATATCGCCGACGGTCTCGCGCATCCGCCGAAACGACCCGGCCGCGTCGATGCGTTCCACCGTCTTGCTCGCCTGCATCCGTTCGACGATGCCATCGACGATCCGGGCCGCATCGACCAAGAAGGATCGGGCCTCGCCCTCCTTGACGGCCGCGATCGCCCGCAAGAGGTTCTCTTCCGTTTTCTCGCCGAACCCCTTGACCCGGCTCAAGAGGTGTTTTTCGGCCGCCGACTTGAGCGTGTCGAGGTCCGTGATTCCGAGCTGCTGCCACAGGACCTTCACTTTCTTCGGACCGAGGCCCCGGACCTTCAGCAGGTCCAAGACGCCCGGCGGGAACTTCGCACGCAGTTCGTCGTGGTACGTGATTCGACCCGTCGTCACGTACTCCGTGATCTTCTCGGCGAGCGCGGGCCCGATCCCCGGCACCTGGTTGAGTCGGCCTTGGCGGACGAGGCCCTCCACATCCTCCGTCAGGTCTTCCAGCTGGCGAGCGGCACGTTGGTACGAAAGGACCCGGAATGTGTCTTCGCCCAGGATGTCGAGCATCGCCGCGATCTCGCCGAATCGCGCGGCGATTTCCTCGTTCTTCATGCCCCGTCGCGATGTCCGGTGGCCGGCTTTATAGTTTCGAGCGGTCTTCGCCGAAGCCGTGATCTGGACGGGCACCTGCGGTTTCGGTCGCCGCCAGGAAGTGGTCGTCCGCCAGCTTGCGGCGGTCGAGATTCAAGAGACGTTCTACCGTCCCGTGTCCGTCGAACGGGCGAAGAAGTGGCGGGCCCTCGCGGCGCCGGAGTTCCGGTTCTGCGTGAAAGCGTCGCCGTTCATCACGCATGAGGCCACTTCCCCGACGTACCGCCGCTCCGGCCGTGTCGTGACCGATCCCGAGAGGTCCGGATACGGAGGGTTCAAGGACACGCCCGAGGTCCGCGAAGGCTGGGACGCCACCCGAGCCGTGGCCGAAGCCTTGGGGGCCCGCGTGATCGTCTTTCAGACGCCTGCCTCGTTCGGGCCGACCGAGGCGGTGAAGGCGATTGAGTTGCGCGGTCGCTGGGCGACCCACATCGTCGAACGGATCTGTGAAGACCTCGGGCTCATCCACGCGGTCGATCCGTTCGACAAGGAGCCGGCAACGTATGGACTCGCATACCTCCGGCTCCACGGGAGCCCGCCCGGGAAGACGATGTACCGATACGCGTACACGGACGGCGACCTCGAACGACTGCGGGAGATCTGCACGGAATACGACGACGCCTACGTCATGTTCAACAACGAGACGATGCACCGGGACGCGATTCGTTTCGAGAAAAGTCTACCGGGGGCTTCGGCCGTTCAACGCGAAGGCTCTGAGTTTGGGTGACGAGGCCAAGGCCTTTCGCGTCGCCGCCCTGTGGAGCGAGACCGGTTCACAAATGACAACGCGACGGAAACTTATGTATAGACGGCCCCTCTGTTTCGAGCCGGTTCCGTGACGCCCCCGGTCGGTCGCATCCCGCGCGAGATCGTCGAGTTCTTCAACGCCTCCGGGGGGCACTCCCTCATCGTGAAAGGCCCTGCGGGGACCGGGAAGACGACGTTCGCCCTCCAGCTCACGGAGGAACTCGGCGAGGTGGCCGCCTCCCATTACCTCAGCTCCCGCGTCTCCGACGAATCGCTGTACCGCCAGTTCACATGGCTCAAGGATCGGATCAAGCCCTCGGGCCTCCAGACGGGTTCGAAGTCGGAGCGGGCGACGAAAGTCGCGCGGTTCGCGCTCGACCAACTCGAAGGGAAGCTCGAGGAGGGGAAGGAAGGCGAGGATGACGAGCCCGAGCCGATCGGAAGTGGCGAGGTGAAAGGCAATTTCCTCGAAGTCACCCTCGGCTTCGATTTGCCGGAGCTGGAGGCCGCCTACGACTTCGTCGACGACCGGACTCCCAAGCGGTCCCTTGTGCTCATCGATTCGATCGACGCGCTCGCGGAGCACTACGGCATCCCGGCGGCGCGGCTCATCACGGTCCTCCAGAAAGATCTCGTCGAGGGGAGCAACCAGAACGTGCTGTACGTCCTCGAGAGCAGCGGGGAGACCCGCCTCGACTACCTCGGCGACGGGGTCGTGAGCCTCGCGGCGACGGAGTACCAAGGCCGCCGCCTTCGAGTCCTCACGATCGAGAAGCTGCGCGGACAACAGGTCCAGCAGCACCGCTACCTGTTCACGCTGGACGGGGGCCGCCTCACCGCGTTCGACATCCACGAGGAAGTCCGACCCGTGAAGCCGCAGCCCTGGAAGCCCATCAAAGACCTCTCGAAAGACGCGGTGAGTTTCGGGCTCGAGCCCCTCGACCGACTGACGGGCGGCCTGTACCGCGGTCGCGTCGTCGCCTTCGAGATCTCGAACGCGGTCCCCTCCGATTACATCGACTGGCTTCGGACCGCGATCATCTGCAACTTCGTCGCCCTGGGACGCGGTGTCGCGCACGTGCCGCCGCGGAAAGGGAGCGCGGACTTCCTCCGGGAGCTCATCAGTCCCCACCTCCCCTCGGGGGCGTTCGAGAACCAGGTCCGCGTGTTCGAGTCGGCGACGTTGGGCTCCGCCGACGTCTCGAGGACGGTCCTCCACATGGAGGGGACGAACGTCGACTCCGACCTGAAGTGGACGAACGTGGAATTCCAACTCCCGAAGTCGGAGCGGCCCTTCTTGGCTTTCATGGCCTTCGACACCCTCGAGTCCGTGTACGAGGAGAAAGTCCTGGAGGCGATGTCCGGCGTCTTCTCGACGGTCCGCCGAGCGAAAGACGTGTTCGTCGGGGTCGTGACCCCGCAGAGCGCCTCCGCCGCGAAACTCGAGAACCTCGCACGCATCGTGTTGCATTTGGACGTCATCAACGGCTCCGTGGTCCTGTACGGCGCGAAGCCGTACACGGAGCTGTTCAACCTATCCTGGGACTGGTCCGCCGGAGTCCCCAAGGCCGAACTGCGGCCGATTGTGTGACTCGGATTTCGGTGGGCGGTCGGGTTCGGGATCGCGCCTCAACAAGTATCAAATTCGAGAACCGGGTAGATAGAGCGATTAGTATCCACAGCGGAATCGAGACCAATGCGAGAAAAGGACGTCTCGCGCTTGCTCACGGACGAGTACGCAGAGCGCATTCTCGTCGCAACGCAGAGTATTTCGCGGTCCGTCCAAGAGATCAGTGACAAGTACGACATTCCGATCGCGGCGTGTTATCGGAAGATTCATGAGCTTGAGGAGGCCGGCTTTCTGAACGTCGCGGAGATCGTCACGACTCCAAAAGGCAAGACGATGAAGCTCTACCGGTCCCTCCTGAAGTCCGCGATGCTCGTGTACCAGGAGGGGATCTTCAAGGTCAAGTTCGAATTCGACGGGGATCGGGAGATCAGCGACAAGTGGATCGAGCTCAACGCCTCGATCGACTCGTGAGCGCGCGCGTGCGTTTTCCGCGCGCGATGATTATTATGCCCTGAAACGGCTTTTGTCTCTGATAATCAAGCGCGATACCTTAAATATCCTGGAAAAACATCGACCCGGCCGAAACGTGGCGGGGTAGGCACCTTGGAGGGAAACACCAACCCGGAAAACGGCGGATTTCAAGGCACGTCCAAGCTGCTTTCGCCCCTCGAGGCCTCCCAACTCCTGACCGACGAATATAGCGCGAAGATCCTTTTGGCCACGTACAAGCGAAAGATCAGTGCCCAGGAAATCAGCCAGAGATACGGCATCCCCATCGCCGCCTGCTATCGCAAGATACGGATCTTGGAGGAAGTCGGACTCATCGAATGCGTCGAGCGCATCCTGACGCAGAAAGGCAAACGGAAGAACCTCTACACATCGTGCCTCCGCAACGCATACATCTTCTTCGAGAACGGCAAGCTCCGCGCCCGGTTCCAGTTGGCGACGGGGCAAGTGAAGGATTTCGGCGGCGATTGGAACGGCCTCGACCTGATGAAGCAGTAGGACCGGTCCCCTTCCCGATTCTTCCCATCCCTCCTTTTTCTGTCCGCCCGCGCACCGGCGACGCCGCAAGAACATTATCATGTATCGCACCCGAGAACCACGGCGTCGCGTTTCATAGTCTTGGGACGTCCTCCCTATTTCGGGAGACCGTGCGGATCCAGTTCCACAAGATCCTCTCGGAAGGCCGCAGCGTCCGGTACGACCCCGACTCCGACCCCGATGATGGCGTCCTCCATCTCAGCGTGATTGTGACCGAGGACGAGATGCGCCGCGGTCGATCCAAGCGCTCTTCTTGAATCGTGCGGTCCGCCCCTTAGCAATTTAAGAGCCGACGCTCGTTTCCTTCGTCGATGGCGGGCACCGAGGCGATTTTTCTCCAGCTGACGATCCTCCTCGTCCTCGCGACGCTGAGCCACTTCACGATCAAGCGATTCCATCAGCCCACGATTGTGGGCGAGATCGCGCTCGGCATCATCCTGGGACCGAGCATCCTCGGGTTCTACTTCGGGGTGGTCTTGTTTGACACCACCCTGGTCACGACCTTTGCGAGCCTCGGGGCGATCTTCCTCCTGTTCCTGATCGGCCTCGAGAGCGATTTTCGGTTGATCTACACGCGGAAGAACGTGCTCGTGGCGTCCGGCGGCGTCGTGCTCCCGCTCCTGGTCGGTTTCGTCGCCGCGTATTTCCTGATCCCGGCCGTCGACGGGGTGGGTGACAACGGCACGCAATTCACGATGGCCCTCTTCGTCGGGGCGACGCTCACGGCCACGAGTACCGCGATTGCGGCGTCGGTCCTGCTCGATCTCGGGCTCATGCGAGAACCCGTCGCCCAAACCATCATGGGGGCCGCGGTGGTCGACGACATCCTGAGCCTGATCGTCTTGTCGATCGTC
>VBMG01000014.1 GCA_005878485.1 Methanobacteriota archaeon
CTTCCATAGGACCGCGCGGGCGAGCGCGACCTTCCCCGTGCGGATGAGCGCCTGGCGGAACAGCTCGAACGGTTTCAGGCTGATCTCCTCCGGACCGAGGTAGTAGTTCCGCTCCCGGGACAGGGGCGAAATCTCCGTCGCATCGACGAAGCCGGCAACCTCGAGGGCCTTCGTCGCCTCGAGCGGGATCTTCTCGAAATCCTCGTCCCTCAGGATTACGTACTGGCCCTTCGCGTACTCGTAGCCTTTCACCATCTCCTTCGAGTCGACGGGCACGTTGTCCTTCGGGCAGATGTACGGCCGCTTGAGGGCGGTCATGCAGGTCGCGTGCAACGTCGTAAAGGAAAGGTCCTTCGTCTCGGTCGCGCCGTAAAGCTTGACGGGAATATTCACGAGGCCGAACGCGATCGCGCCACTCCATAAGGCTCGGGCCATGGTTGAGTCCTCCCCGGGAATCGGAACGAAGGGCCGTGTGGCTCTTAACGATTTGTCCTACGCGTTAACCTTGTTTAAGGTTAACCTTCCAGGACCGATGGCGTCCACCGCATGGTCCCTCGAACCGGCGCCGCGTTCACGCGCGTCCTGGGTAGCGAGACTGGAACAGATTCTCCGGATACCCGAAGCCGAGCTTGCCGGTCGTGGCGTACCGGTACAAGGCCGTAACGAGGATGCTCTGCGCCGCGGAACCGACGAGGCCCAGGATGAGCCAGTACACGACCGCGATTCCGAGGCCCACCGCGAGGCCAATCGCCCCCGCCAGAACAAAACCCAATAGGGGCGCCAACAACCCGGGGAGAGCGAGGAGCACGAAAATCGCACCGAGTGAGAGGTAACCGCCCGCGGCCTCGCCCCACGTCTGTCGCAAGAGCGAGCCGCTTCGCTTCACCGCGGCCCAAGGCCGGAGCTTCTCGAAGATCACCACCGGCACGACGAGGTACGTCACGATGCCCCACGCGGCCCCGAGGGCTCCGGCGATGATCTTTCCGATGAACCCGAACCGCTCGGCGATGGCGCGTAGGATGAGGCCGACGGTCGCCGTCACCAACGCCCACCCGGCGATCCGACCGAGATTGGCCCTCGCGACCTTCAGACCATCGGAGATCGTCGGGTCGCCGCCGTTCAGGCGGATCATCGCCGCACCCATCACCGCGGCGTTGAAGTAAATCGAAACGAAGAAGGTGACGAAGTACACGATCGCGAGGCCGACGTAGAAGAGCCAGAACCCGAAGACGTCGGAGGGCGCGGTGAAAAACAGGATCGTGATGAAGAAGAGAAGCCAGACCGCGCCTGTGATCAAGAGGGACAGGAACGGCAGGAGGACGAGCCCTTTCTCCTTGCGAAGGACGCCGAGGCTGACCTTCGTGAGCTGCCAGCCGACGCGAAGGCGCTCGAAGAAGCCGAGCTTCCGGGGGACGGCGGACATCGGGGCCGCTGGTACGGTCGGCGTGGGAGACCACATGGAATCGCGGACCAATCCGGGATGGGTAGATGAACTCTCCGGCGGAATCCCCCGCCAGGAGTGGCCTAGCTACCCTCGGAGGATGCCTCGAAGTCCCCCCCTGCCGCGCGACCTAGATGACCCAGGCTCCGCCCTCGATGACGGTCTTCCCGCCGATCTCCACGGTCCCATGGGCCAGGGACGCCCCGAACCCGTAGCTGCTGTCGTTCGAGCCGCCGGCTTCGCGGTTGTCCCCGATCCCGATGCTGACGGTCCCGGACACGATGCCGTTCTGGAGGAATCCGGGAAGCGCCTTCGGGTTCAGTCCGAACACGACCCCGCCGAACATGTCCTTGGCGCCGCTGGCCTCCTCCCAGTTCGTCTGGGCGAATCGCAGGTTCCGCTTCGCAGTGAATTCCGTCACCTTCCCGTTGTGGAACGTCCACGCGATGCCCTCGACGAGTCGGCCAAGAGACGGGACGGCGACATCCGCCACGAAGGTACCCTTCGCGCTGTTCTCCACCGCGGCCACGCCGACCTCGCCCGTCGGCAGCTCAACCGAACGGCTCACGGACGTGCCGAGCGCGAGATCCTCGTCGCTGATCACTCCGTCATGGACGTACGCCTTCCGCTCGGGCCCGGCGAGGCGGAACTTCAGGTTCGTCCCGTTGTCCGCCTTCACGCGGACGTCGACGGGGCGGGACAAGAAGCCGGCCACCAGGTTGCCGAGCGATTCGATTCGTTCGCGGTTCGCGACCGTCGCGGCCTCGACCATCGCCTTCCACTTCGCGTAGTTGAAGCCGTACGTCTTCGCCCGCTCCCGCGTGACCTGACCGAGGGCGACGGCGACGTTCTTCGGCATCTTGATGACCGACTTGTCGAAGTGGGCCTTCTCTCCCTCGAAATACGCCGCGAACTTTGGGCGGGGGACCGTCGCCATGGGCCCGGGATTGCGCGGGCCGAACAACCAGATGTACGAGTTCACGTAATCGAGCAGGCCGACGCAGTGGCCCGAGACCCGACGCAGGCTCTCGTCCGAGTAGTTCTTGAACTGGCCGTAGAAGACCGCATCCGTGTCGAGCCAAATCGCGGGATCCGCACCCGCCTTCTGGCACTCGATCGCGGCCTGCTCTGCGAGGTCAATCGTGTGCGGATAGGTCGAGATCAAGACGACCTCGTCCTCTTTCGGTCGAAGGCTCTCACGCACGATGCTTTTCGCTAGTGTTTGCAAACTGACCATGGATGCCCCCGGCCCCGTATGCTCGACCGGGCATAAACGGGTTCCTAACGGGCGTTCTCGCGGTGTCGAACGACCCCGAACCGTTATGGCCAAGTTCCCCTTCCCGCGGAGGGGGTTCTTGATGCAGAAACGATTCCTCTTGTTCGCTTCGGTGGGCGTGATCGTGTCCCTCGCCGCGTTGTCACTCACTGCCCAAGCCGCGGGAGGCGGGAGTTTCGCAACACCCCTCGTGATGGGCTTTCCGTCGGGGGACGACTGGGAACCGGCCGTCGCGTCGGACGGCCTAGGCCACGTGTACGTACTCAGCACCCACTTCGGAGGCGTGCCCGGCTGTGCCGGCTGCGCAGATCCCACCATCTTGGTCCAGGTCTCCGCCGACGGAGGCGCGACGTTCGCCGCGCCGATGCCGCTCGTCGTGAGCCCCGACTCGCAGTACGACCCCCAGGTGAAGATCAACGAGTCGGGCGCGGTGTTCGTCAGTTATCTCCTGGGCAAGGACACGGTCGTCCAGCGGTCCGTCGACCACGGCGCAAGCTGGTCGGCGCCGGTCGTCGCCAACGTCGGCATCCGCCAGGGCCCGACCGACAAGGATGGGCTCGCGGTCCAAGGCAGCGACGTGTACGTGGGGTTCGACGTGGCCCAACGGTTCTTTGTCGCTTCCTCGCACGACGCCGGCCAAACGTTCACCGTCGCGCAAGTCAATGGCAACACCCTCGGTTGGCCGCTGAACGGCGCCGCCGCAATCGCCCCAGACGGAACCGTGTACATGGTGTGGGAACTGATCCATCAGAGCGGAAACGCCCTTGGCCTCCAGGACGTCATCGTGACGAGGTCGACGGACAAGGGTCTCACCTGGACCATGACCTTCGCGGACCAGGGGTTGCCTCCAGGACCCGCATGTGCGGAAAGTTGCGGATGGGACTTCCTCGGCACGGGTTCCCAGATTGCGGTGGATCGCGGAGGGTCGGTCTACGTCCTGTACAATGCACCGGCC
The DNA here is from genome assembly GCA_005878485.1 of Methanobacteriota archaeon. Lineage (GTDB taxonomy): Archaea > Thermoplasmatota > Thermoplasmata > RBG-16-68-12 > RBG-16-68-12 > RBG-16-68-12. The sequence goes on from VBMG01000014.1 coordinate 3,673, forward strand.
ACGGACCGCGGGCCGCCTCTCGTCTGGTTCCGATCGTCCTCCGATGGCGGGGCCCAGTGGTCCACTCGGACGTCGGTGAGCACCGATGCAACTCCGTCGTTCCACGTGTTTCCGACGATTGATGCGGGCGCCGCGGGCGACATCCGGATCGCGTGGATGGACAACCGCACGGGAGCGTACAACGTGTGGTATCGCAGCTCCTCGGATCGCGGTCAGCACTGGTCCGACGAAACGAAGGTGTCCCAGTTCCGCCGCGGATACACGTACGTGACGCGCGCGGGCTTCGGTTTTCCGTACGGCGATTACTTCGTCCTCGCGCTTGACCCGAAGAATCTCGTGCACATCGCTTGGGGTGAAGGACCGAACTACTCCGGTCCGGGAAACGTGCTGTACGCGCACTCCTGAGCCGCCTCCTCGTTGCGCCGACGGAAACTACATATGACGCACGAGACTACGCCCGCGCCGGCGACCCGGTGAAACGCTCCTCGCGGGCCTGGAAAAAGCGCGGCAAGATGCGCTGGAAGTGGCGCAAGAAGCGGATGCGCCGTCGGAAGCGCGAACAGAAAATGCGCCAGCGATGAGCGCGCGGTTGGGCAAAGGTACTTGCAGGGCCGCGTGATACGACGTCACATGGGCGGGGACCGGTTCACCCCCGGCTTCGCTTTCATGTTGGCGGGGCTTGCGATCCTTTTCGTCAGCGGCGCGTTCGAAGCGGAGGTCGTCTTGACGCA
>VBMG01000091.1 GCA_005878485.1 Methanobacteriota archaeon
TGTTCCTCTTTGAACGCGTCCCGCACGAACATCGTGATGGCCGTGAGCATCCCTGCCAAGATGTCGTCGTCCATCTCCCCCATCGGCCGGGCGGTCGTGTGCAGGAGGAGCCGCCCGTCGAGCCCGACGAGGAACAGGTCGTCCGGAGAGGTGCGCCGCGGGATCCGCTTCCAACCGACGTACCCCGCGACGGCCAAGCCCAAGGCCATCAGGGCGGTCCACGGGCTGAGGACGGCGGACCAGATCGAAGGTCGGTACGTCAACGTCAGGGACGTGATCGTCGGCGAGAGACTCGTGTTCCCGGTCGAGAGCGTCGCCCGGATGATCATCGGACCCGTCGAGAGCCCGGTGAGGTCCTGCCCGTCCTTCGCCTGCGCCCAGTTCGCCCCGCCGTCCACGGAGACCTCGTAAAGGATCGATGTCCCGCCTGGGCGAAGGTCGGTCGCGAAGAACGCCTGCCACGCGAAGATGGGCTGCGACGGAACGAACGACGCCGTGCGGACCGTGCCACCCAGGGCGAAGGTCTCGGACCGGATCGAGAGGTTCGTGACGACGGGGCTCCCCACGCCATCCGTGTTCAAGGACAGCCGCCACTGGAGGAACCGGTTCGATGGATTGTCAACCCGCGAGCCCACGACGGGGCGCCACGCACTCCACGACGGGTCCCCGGTCGATGACCGGTTTCCCGTCCGCGTCTCGACCACGACCGACGTCGCGGGTGGATTCGTCGCGGCCCGAACGTCGGCCATCGTCCAGTTTGCCGCGAATCCCGCGTCGATCGGCAGAGCCGTGAAGGACCCGTTCTGGTATCGCTCCGCGGTGAGCGTCACGTTGTCGAGCCAGACCGACATCGACGCCTCCTGGGTCCCAATTCGGATGAGCTCGAGCGAGAACGTGAGGTTGAAGGTACCGCTCGCCCGGAGGGCCGGGTCCCCGCTCAGGTCCAGGGACAAGGTCCGAGTTCCAACTGGAACCGGAGATTCGCTCCAGGCGAAGCCGCCGACGTTCACCCTGAGATACGCCACCAGGTCCACGGCCGCGGTCGCCCCCACGTCGAACCGGAGCGCGAGGCTTCCTGGGTTTCCGCTCGTCGCATTGGGCTTCGTGAACGCTTGGGAGACGTTCGCCGTCTCGTCGAACGCCGTGTACTGGAACAGAACGAGGTCGTCGACGTAGGCCGTGTACGCACCGACGCCTCCCGTGAATCCAACCTGGACCTGGTCGATCTGGTCGTTCGTGCCGGAGAAGGGCGAGATGTCGTAGACGTACCGGTGCCATCCGGGGGCGAGGTGCTGCGGCATCCAGCTGGCCCAGTTGACGCCGGCCAGGTTTGTCATGAGGATGAACGCCGAGAGGCCGCTCGCATTCGTCCCTTCAATCCAGATCGCCAACCGGTTATACGCACTCCAATTCCAGGTTCCCCAGTCGTTGCGGTAGGCACCCGCGTAGCTTCCGGAACCTTGGGAGTTGATCGTCACGGAGTCCCGGAGCGACCCCGTGCCTTCCTCGCGGATCGTCGTCGACTGGGCGAGGGTGCTCGCACTCTGGCCGTTCGCGACGCTCTTCCACGGACGCGCCCCGAACACCGCGTCCATCGAATCAAACTGGAATCTGGGAGTCGAATGCGACACGCGACCACGCCCGATTGGGTCGCGCTGGGCAAGCACCTGATTCGTCGCGCCGTTCGCGTACGTCCACGATCCCGGCGCCAGATTGAACGTCCCGTCCTGGATCAGTCCTGTCGCGTTGTTGATGAGGCGCAGGCCGGAACTCACGACAACGTTCGTGGACGAGTCCTGGGACGCGAGGAATGTCGCGTCCGTGGTGTAGTTCCACCAGGTTGCGGTCGTCGCCAGCGTCGCATTGCCCGCCGCCAACGTCACGTTGTTCGTCACGTAGTCCGCGGCGGTCGAGAAGTCCCATCTTGCGGCCTGGAGGCCGCCGCCTTCGCCGAATCCGACCGGGTCGGCCGCGGCCGTCGGCAGGAGCATGATCGCTAGGAACAGGAGGACGACCGCTGCGGGGTACGTGGCTGACGCTTGGTTCATTGGTGGGCGCCTCGGCGGCCTTCTTCAGACCGCTCCCCCGGCGACCCGTGCCCCTCCCCGCACCAGGGGCGTCTTGGCGTTGGTAGCCGAGGTCTTAAAGGTATCGCGGACGGAACCGCCTGCGTCAGAAACTGGCCTCGGTAACCCTGCGCCGACCAAAGGCGGATAGATCCCGTTCATGTCGCGAGGCGGGCCGCGGACAATTTATGATGCACCGCGAGGGCTCCGGAAGGCACCATGGACCGCCTTGCTGCGGCCTGGGAGGACCCGCGGCATCGGGCGCACCTCCGCCGATACCTCTGGCTCATCTCAAAGGGCTTCACCGTGTTCGGCTTCGCGGTGATGGCTTACCTAATATGGGCCTCGCGGTGATCCGGAACGATTCAAGGAGCGCCCCGCTTGCCTCGCGGGAAGGAACGGTATCGGAATCGAGCCACGAACCGGTCTGAGAATTCTTTGAGGCCTTGCAGGTCGTCTGGGTCTCCGCTCCACCGAGCGAACGTCTCGCCGAAGCGTCGCTCGAGGTCGTACATGAAACGCCGGAGATCCTTTCCCGCCCAGCGCGGAACGCGGCCCGAGTAGACGGCCGCGACGTACGCATGGTCGCCGCGTTCGAGCAGAGCGGTCTTTCGGCCAAACTCGAATCGGCGGAGGTCTCCGGTCTCCTCTCGGTCGAAGTCCCTCAGGAAGGTCAAGATCGCCGTGAACATGGCTGAGAGGATATCCTCGTCCCGATCCGCACGCATGCGCCGCGTGTTGTGCATCAGGAGACGGCCTTCCTTGGAAATGAGGAAGACATCGTCGATTGCAAACATGCGGCGAATCGCAATTTCGTAACTGCCGTATCCGGCACCCCCGCAGGCAAGTGCCAAGAGGACGTATGGGAGGAGGTCGAACGGAGACGGGAGGAACGATGACGGGGTGACTGTAACCTGAACCGTCCCGAAGATGAAGGTCCCGGGCACCGTCGCTGTTACAACCCAGTTGCCCGGATCTCCCGCGGTGAACGTCCCGTCGTTGTCAACCGAGCCCCGCGTATTGTTTGTCGACCACCCGAAGGACGGCACGGATAGTGTGTGGTTGCCGGCGTCGACCGCCCTGGCGCGGAATGAGAGCTTCTGTCCCGACTCCAGCCGGACCGGGCCGGTCGGAGATACCAAGACTCGTTGGACCCCTCCCAGGTACTCGTACGTCAGCCGGACCTGCCCGAGCGATGGCGTCACCAGCCCATCCGAGCTCACGAGTTGCGCGCGCCACCGGATGTCAGGTCCCGCGAAGCCGGAAACATTCCCGTCCGCCGGGACGGCGGTCCAGTAGCTGCCGTTGCCAATGTCAAACGCAATCGAGGTGGACGCACCGACGCTGGACGATACGTTGAACGAGCGCCACCGCAAGAAGTCCGACATCGCGCGAAACGGATCGGACGTCACATTCCCGATGGCTGCCCGATGCATTGTATCCAGACCGAACGCGGCAACGGAAGGGGACAGGCTTGCATTGACCGTCGCGAGGTCCATCCGAACCTGGAAGTATCGAGCCCCTGGCAGAGAGACCGGGTGGACGCCGAAAGAGGTCCAGCTTTCCAAGGCACTCCAGCCGGAGCCGTTCGGGTTCGAATCGTTCCCGGACCGGAGGCTCAAGCGAGCGGACGTCCCGGCGGGCAGAGACCCGGCCCAGTTGACATCCCGGAATTCCGACGAAGCGTAGAGTGGAATCGGATTCGACGCGTAGCTCCCGTTGTGTCGGTTCGGAAACCAGAGGGAAACGTTGTCGATTCTGAAGTGCGATGAGGAGGCGGTCACGTTATCGACCGCTACCTGGAATTGAAACCGAATCGCGTACGTGCCGGACGATGACATCGAGGGCGACAAGTCAAACGAAGATTTGCGCCACGACCCGAGCGGGCCTTGAGAGAGCGAGTGCTCGATGGAGGTTGAACTCCCGGTCACGTTTACCCTTGCCGTGACCGACCGGACGCCGGTTGCATCGATGAGATCCCAATCGAGGGCGAGAATCGCGCTGCCGGGACTTGGCGACGTGGAGCTTGCTTTGATGATGGCTTGCGCCACTGTCGCGGTTTCGTTGAAGGCCTTCGCGTTCGCAAGTCGAAGGTCGTCGAAATAGACGAAAGTGCTAGCGACGTTTCGGCCGTTAATCCTCAGGACGACATCCTGAAGGTTGGAGCGCTCGGAGGGCGCGCCGATCTGGTCCAAGTTGATCACGACCTCTTGCCAGCCCAGACTCAGCGATTGAGCGACGGTCGTCCGAGATGAGCCACTGACATTTGCCGTCACGTTCAGCCACAGAGGCGATGTTACGTTGCGTGCCATGACCCATGCCAGAAGGCGATTATCTCCGGACCAATTGACCACGGCGAGTGGGTGGGCTCCCGCGTACAACCCTGTGCCCGAACCAATCGAGAAGGACAGATTCAACGCACCTTTCCCCTCCCGCTGATGGACATATTCCTGGGAGATGAATCCAGGAACCCCGGGAGGCGCTCTCAACTGCCAAGTCAAGTTAATCGCGTCCATGGTGTCCCAGGAGGTATTGCTCACGGCGGGAGAATCGTGCGCCATCAGCGCGTTCAGAGCGGCCGGATCCCACGATGCGGTCACATTGCGCGAGGTCCCATTCGCGTACGTCCATATCGCGTTGGAGGCGAAGTCCCCGTTCGTAACGTGATTCGAGAGGTCGGCCCGCAGAGTGAGGTTCGTGCCGTCAGTCGTGAGATTCGCATCCGCAGACCCGTGACTAAGAAAGTCACTCGCCCGCGGCCAGTCGACCGTCGCATTCTCCCAGGGCAAGACCGCCTTCCCTCCCACCAAGGTCGTGTTCTGAAGACTGAGCCCCGCGCGTGACGTGAGATTCCAAACAACCGTCCGGGAGGCGTCTGGATTCACGATGACGTACGGGAGTTCGCCCGAGACGGGCCGGGCTGCCGACAAGACGAAGAGAAACGTGAACGCGGCCAGACCGAAAAGTGCAATCGACGTCTTCGGCCTGATGCGACTCCCTCGCTCGAGCATGGGCGTGTCCGTTCGGTGCTCCCCCGCTCCCGGCCCGAGGCCCGTCCCCAAGCCGCCCGCCGGCGCGGACGTCGGTTCAGGGGACCATTCCATCACGGCGAGCGTACTTAATGATTTTGAGAACACGTGCCAGCGGGTTGGGACACCCGTCGCACTGGAGTGAAACTCTACGCGAGTTGGAGCTGATGTTCGGCCACGAGACCACCGAGTCGGCGGAAGGCATCCTCGACATGCTCTCCCGTCTTCGCCGACGTCAGGAAGAATTCCGCGTTGTACGCCCTGGCGAATTGCGCCACGTCGTCCGCGTCGAACTGCACGCCCGAGGTCAAGTCCGCCTTGTTCACCGCGATCACGACCGGCACCTTTCCGACCTCGTGCTCGACCCCGTCGACCCAGTCGTCGAGGTCGTCCAACGTCCGACGCCGGGTGAGATCCGCGACGGCCAAGACGCCGTTCGTCCCGTAGAAGTACGCGTCCTTCAGCAACTCTCTGAAACCTTTTTCGCCCATGATGTCCCAGATCGTCATGTCGAGGTCCACGACGAGGTCGTGCCCCGGCATCACGAGCCGGACCTCCTTCTTCGTCACCCGCGTCCCGATCGTGGTGAGGTACTGCTCGTCGAACATGTTGATCACGTACCGGCGGATCAGGGATGTCTTCCCGACCGCCTTCTCGCCCACGAGGCAGACCTTCGACTTGAGCCGCTTCGTCTTCGTCATGTACCGCCTTCGCCCTCGGAACCGCGGCCCGACTTCGACGGCGCCTACTTAACGCTTGGCGCGTCGTTCTCCTCGCTGATTCACGTCGCGACCGGAATGCCTTCCCGCTGAAGGACCATCGTCCCGAGCCGTCGGAAAAGCGTCTCCACGTTCTCGCCTGTCTTCGCCGAGGCGTAGAAGTACGGCGCCTCGAACGCCCGCGCCGCCTGTTCGATCTCTCGGTCTCCGTACAGAATCATGACCTCGTCCTTCAGGTCGATCTTGTTGACCGCGTACACGACCGGGACCTCGCCGACGACGTTGAACACGCCCTGCACCCAGTCGTCGAGCTCTTTGAGCGTCGAGTACCGCGTGAGGTCGCACACCGCGACAACCCCTTTCGCGCCGTGGAAGAACGCCTCCTTCAGGAGGTCCCGGAAGCCCTTCTCCCCATGATGTCCCAGACCGTCATGTCCATATGGATCTGCGTGCGGTCCGGGGTCCCGAACTGCATCTCCCGCTTCGAGACTTTCGCGCCCAATGTCGTGATGTAGCGGTCGTCGAACTCGTCCTGAACGAACCGCCGGATCAGGGACGTCTTGCCGACGGCAGCCTCGCCGACGAGGCAGACTTTCGTCTTGATTCGCTGGGCCTCGGGCATCGGGGGCATCGTCCCATTCGCCTCGGATTACTTAAAGGGTCCGCCGGGAGGACATCCTGGAGGAACCTTTTTCCCCCAGCCCCTCTTCGGGACCGCGATGCGCCTCGACCGGCGACTAATCCTCGCCCTTGACCTCGTCGATCCGGGAGCGGCGATCTCCGTCGCGAAAGCGGTCCACCGGGAAGTCGATGCGATCAAGGTCGGGTGGGCTCTCTTCCTTTCCGGCGGCCGCGACGTGTTCCGCGACCTCGCGCGGCTCGGATACCTCCTCGCCGACCTACGGACCGCGGAAATCCCGAACACGACGCGGCTCATCGTCGACCAAGTCGTGAAGATGGGCGCATCGGGGATCATCACGCAGGGATTCGTCGGGGAGGATAGCGTTCGGGCGGCCGTCGAGGCCGCGGGCCGCGCAGAGGTCTTTGTGATCACGGAGATGAGCCATCCGGGCGGCGCGCAATTCACGGCCCCCCATGCGGAGGAGATTGCGCGCCTCGCCGTCCGCGCGGGGGCTGCGGGCATCGTCGCGCCCGCGACGCGTCCGGAACGGCTCAAGGCGTTGCGCGAAATCATCGGATCCCGACTCATCCTGTCGCCCGGGGTCGGGGCGCAGGGAGGGAACGCCCGCGAGGCGATCGCCGCGGGCGCCGACGCGGTGATCGTCGGTCGCGCAATCTACGAAGCCGCGGATCCGATCGCGGCCGCGAAGGGAGTCGCAAACGAACTCCGCTCCGTCGCACCGCGGTAAGGCTTATCCCACCGCACTTCGTTCGCATTCCCAGGAGGGTGCGGTGTGGACAGCGACTCCGAGATTCTCTCATCCGACGATGGACGACTGCGGTGCACACGGTGCAGGTTGATCGGATGAGCGCCGGCAACAGCGTCGGTCGAACGGGCGGCGGTCTCGGCGGCGTGGCGGATCTCTGGGAATTGTCGGATGCAGGATTTCCTCCGGCCCGCATGACGTCCGATCAGGTGCTCGCGACGGTAAGCCAGGGCCGGGTGGGCCTTGCGTCTCAGGTCCGTCGGGTCTCGGAAGCGCAATCGACCCGCACGGTCAGCCGGCCCGAATTCGGGTACGCGTTTCCCCGTCTCAACTTGCCGTCCCAGAAGCTCAAAGGGAAACACATGCCGGCCGTAGTCGGTTTCGTCGCACTCAATCCGAATCTCGCCCGGGCCCTCGATGTGGCTCGCCAGCTCGCCATGGATCCGAAGGCCCGCGACTTCGGCTTCTGGTATTCGGCACACCTCGACTGGATTCCCGCGCCCCTCGTCCGGCGAGCCCGCCTCTTCCAGATGTGGAACGGCTTTTGGGTCGCGCCGCTTGTCGAGTCGAGCTCCGTCAAGCCCGGGGCCTGGCTGAACGTGTATCTCCTCGCATTCAACTTGACGGAAAAGGACCAGCAGCGGAGCCTTCGAGGGGGATCCGAAATCGCGGATGGCATGCGAGGAAACCTGTCGTTCTCCCTCCCACCGTGGACGTGGGCCATCCAGATGGTCTCCGTGCCCGCGCAAGGGCCACCGGGCGAGCACACGCTCGGCTTCAAGACGCGGAGCGGGGCGGAACGCGCGGCCACCGCGGCCGCCGTCGGGATCCTGACGCTCGGTTCCTTCGTCTACGCCCCCGGATCCAGCGGCTTCTCGCTCCGGTACCAGATTCTGCCGCCGGAGTCCGCCCGGAGCGTCGAGGCTTGGGAGGCCTACGCGTTGCAAGCGGCAGGCAAGCGCTTCGAGGACGCCCACGCCTCCGCGATCTCGGACCGACAGGGGGGCCGCATTCCGAAGGAGACCGTGCTGGAGAGGTTCCGACCGTACCTTACACCCTCCTTGATCTTCGCCGCGCTTCAAAACAAGCAGAACCCGCCGGAACAGGTGTTCCCAAGGCTCCTGGACGAATTCCTGTTCGATTGGTTGGGACACGGCAGCGCGGACCAGGCGTTCCTCGCGGAATGAGGCGGTAACCGAAGAGTTCAGACCGGGGACAGGGATGGCCCTCGGGAAGGCAGGGCCGGTGAAAATCACTCCGCTCGCGGCGGACTCCCTCGGTGCCCGGTCGATGGCCACCCTCGTCGAGACGCCGGACGTCACCGTCCTCCTCGATCCGAGCGTGCGACTCGGGCCGTACCGGTACGATCTCCCGCCCCATCCGAGCGAGAAGGCTCGGCAGAAGGAGCTGTGGCAAGTCATCCGGGCCGCGGCGAAGAACGCCCACGTCTTGACCGTCTCCCACTACCACTACGATCATCACAACCCGGATGCGCCCTCGATCTTCCGTGGCAAGCTCGCATTTCTGAAAGACGGAAAGTTCCACATCAACCGAAGCCAGCGGGAACGGTCCGGCGCATTCGTCCGGAAGTTGAAGGCGTATCCGAAGGCGATCCAGGTGGCCGACGGGAACCAGATGGACTTTGGCGGCACCGAGCTCCTCTTCTCGCCGGCGGTGCCGCACGGTTACAACGACGAGCTCGGGTACGTCGTGATGACCCGGATTGCGGCGGGGAGGGAAGTGTTCGTCCACACCTCCGACGTGGAGGGTCCGCCCCTGAAGGAACACCTTTCGTTCCTCATCGACGCCCAGCCGACGGTCCTCTATGTGGACGGCCCGATGACACACATGCCGGAAAACTACCCGGAGGTCCACACAAAGCGGGCCCTCTCCCACCTCGTCCGGATCCTGCGAACGACGGACGTCCGCACGCTCATCGTGGACCACCACATCCTCCGCGACCGAGAGTGGCGAACTCGCATGAGGTCCGTCTTCGAAGCGGGCGCAGAGCACGATGTCTCGGTCCTCACCGCGGCGGAGTTCGTGGGGAAGCCGATCGACCAACTCGAGGCGAATCGGGACCGGTTGTACGGGATCGAAGCGCCGAGCCCGAAAGGGATAAGTGGAGCCGGCCCATCGGAGGGATGAGATGGCGAAGGAACACCACTGCCCGAACCACGGCGCCCAGCCGTGCAACGCCGCCGGCGGGACGATCCACGTCTGCCCGATTTGCTACACGCGCTGGGATGAGTTCATCCCGGAGGACAAGCCCGTCGCGACGCCGCCGGCCAAGCCCGTCGCGCCTCCGCCCGCTTCGCCTCCCGCGACCCCCGCCTGACCATGACCCTGCCGTCCCCCTCCGGACCCTCGAGGGCGGACGATGGGATTCGGGCGACCCTCGCCGAAGTTCGCCGCGAAATCGCGTGCCGAGTCTGCCAGGGCGACATCAAGCGCTGCCGGTTGGCCATCTGTCCGTACCTCGGGCGGGTCCGCGAGTGGTTCGAGGGACGCAAGGACCTCCGGACGACGAACTTGTTTGGCGCGTCGCCTCCGAGCGCATTCGTCGGGTCCTGGGGCTACCCGAAGGTCTTGGTCGGCCCGCTCGTTCCGCCCGTTCGCGACGAAGACACGTCGATCCTCGACGCGTCGGAATCCTGGCTGGGGTACGAACTCGCGGAAATCCTCCGGTTTCGGCTTTCCCTCGTCCGCGGGAAGGCCCCGCGGCGGGTCGCGGAGGCCCGCGCGCCCGACTCGATCCTCTCGACGGTCCAGGAGGCCGCGATGGCCGCGAAGCCGGTCGACACGGAGATGTGGTTCACGAAACGTCCGTCCCTTGTGAGCCCGTTCTCCGCCCGCGCGCCTCCGAGCGGCCCGAGCGCGGACCTGACGAAGATCGAGCTCGCCTCGAATCCTTCCGTCCCGCGCCGCGTCGACGACCTCGTCTCCGATACGGACGTCCGCGCGGGCGAGGCCGTCTCGGATCTGTACGAACACGGGATCACGCAGAGCCAGATCACGCGAGTCTTCTCCGTGGGCCTCCTTGGGATGAAGGACCGCCGCAAGCTCGTCCCGACCGAATGGTCCATTACGGCCGTGGACGACATCCTCGCGAAAGGCCTCGTTCAGGAGGTGCGCAGGTTTCCATGGATCTCCGACTTCGAGGTCAGGAGCGCGAGCGGCCTCGCGAATAACGTCGCGATCCTCCTGTTCCCGCAGGCGTTCATGTTCGAGGGCCTCGAAGCGTGGAACCTCGCGGCGAGCCCGACGCCGGCCCACGACCACGAGTTCGCGGGAGGCCGGACGCGGTATCCGGACCAGATCGCCGGAGCCTACCACGCGACGCGCCTCCCGGTCCTCGAGCACCTCGCGGGCCGTCGGCGGCAAGCCGGCGCAATCGTGTTCATGGAGGTGTACGAAGATTGGGTGCCGCTGGGCGTCTGGCGGTATCGCGAGCTCGCGCGGGCCGCCCTGCAGAAGAAGCCTCTCCGATTCGCCAGCTTGGATCTGGCGGAGGCCGAACTGGGGCGACGCCTCCAATTGCCGCTGGAGAATTGGTGGCGGGCGAGCGTCTTGCGGGCGTACCTTCGCGGCCAGCGCCGGATCACGGCGTACGCTTAGGCCATCGGACCGCCGCGACGAGCTCCTGCTCGTCTACCTCTGTTTAGAGGTAGGTTTTCCGCGGCCAAGACTGCCGAACCATGGGCTCGTTGAAGGAGGCACCTCGATTTCGGTCCTCGAAACTTTCAATAACGCCGCACGTAGTGGCGCCACCGTGGCACGTCAGGGGCGCAATCCCGCCGTGCGGAACCCACTTCGTCCAGATGCGCGCGCCTTCGAGGCCGCGGAGCGCGCCCTGAACGAGCATCGTGATGTGCTGCACGACGCGAAAGTGGCTCGCGATGCGACAATCGAGGACGGCCGGGAGACGCTCCGGAATTACAAGCATCCCCTTTCGATCGCGGTGACGAATCGACGCGCGGGACTCGAACGAGAGATGAACTCCTTGCATCACTTCGACGCTCCACTCCAGGCCGCGAAACCATCGCGCCGAAGGAACCCAGTTGACGCGATCAGGGGGACGGTACGCGAGGGAGCCAATCCTGAGAAGGGATCCGGCTAGGCGCGGACGTCTTGCCCCGTCGATCGAGACGGCTCCGGGCTCGGTCTAAACGGCGAGCTGACGGGCACGGGCCACGGAGCTTCTTTCAGGGCGAAGCCCAGCAGCGCGAAGCCGAACGAGGACCCTGCGACGAACACAACCGGAGGAACGAAGGTCCACCAGTATCCCTGGATGACCGCGAGCGAGGCGATGGATTCATAGATCATGCTGCCCCAACTTGGCACGGGTTGTCCGGACAGGCCGAGGAACGCGAGGGTGCTCTCCATCAGGACAGCAAAGGATGCCGCAAAGAGGGCGGTCCCGAGGATCGTCGGAGCGACGTCTAGGAGGAAGTGGCCCAGGTCGGTGAGACGGACCCACCCGGCAGATCGGGCTCCCGCTCGGCGGGTCGCCTCGGGGTAACGCCGAACGATGTCAGACCGGACGAAGCGAACCGGGATCGGCCAAGCGATGAGGACAATTCCGAGAACCGTCACCGACTGAATCGAATCGCGAAACGCGCCGAGCGCAAACAGGATGACGAACGGAATCCAGCTTAGGAACAGAAATACGAATGTCGCTTCGTCGACCACCACTCCCGCCCAGCCGCCGACGTGACCCAGTGCGACCGCGACGAGCACACCGAGGCCCGCCGCGAGGAGGAAGGAGAGCAATGCGGCCATCAGCGGCGTTTGGCCGGCGTACGCGAGGAGCGCCCAAACATCGCCGCCGAGTCGGTCGGTCCCCAAGAAATGCTGGGCGGACGGGGGCTGGAACCGATTGCCGCCGCCAACCGCGGAGGCGTAAGGCCCGACCCAGAGCGACGATAGCGATGAGAATCCCGCGAAGAAAACGACGATGGCGAGCCCGGCCCGTCCCATCGGCCGGAGCAGCCCGGCGGCGAGGCGTCGGAGTTGATGAAGAACGGGGACATGCCCTGAAGGTGCAGCCACGAACTCTTGGGCCTCGCCGGAGCGACTCAGCGCCGCAACCAAGACGTCCGCGATTGTGACGATGGCGATGAGGCCGAATGACGTAAGCAGAAACACCCCGGACATCACGAAGAAATCAAAATAACTCAGCGACATGAGCAAGAGCGTGCCGAGACCCCGAATCCCGAACTGCGTTTCCGCCAGTAGCTCGATGCCGAGGACCCAACCCGCAAACAACCCGACTCCGCTGAGCACGGGCGGACTCGCAGCGAGCCAAGAGCGGAGACGTGATGGGAGACCAGGAGAGCGGCCCCTCGACGACCGGGCGCTCTCGGAGTCCCGCGCGGCCAGCACGAACAACCCGAAGCTAGTCGCCACGACGGTCGCGACCGGCAGAATCCCGTGATAGATTCGGTCCCACGCTTGTCCCAAGGGGTCCAGAGAGGAATAGTTAAGCGATGTGTCCCCACGGATCGGGAAGACCGGAAACTTGAGGGCCAGGACGAACAAGAGCCCGAGGGCGAGCCCGATGGCCGGGATCGAAATGCTGAGGAGCGAGACGGAAGTCGCAGCGGAGTCGGAGATTCGCTGCCGCCGCCGGCCGGCGAACCGCCCAAGGAGGGTCCCCGCAAACGCTGTCAGGACGAGAGCGACACCGGCGAATCCGATCGTAGGCGCGAGCGCCGGCTGGATCAAGTCCCAAACACCGGCACCGGGACGGATGGAAGTCGAAATGCCCCAGTTCCCCGAGAGGATGTTTCCGAGGAAGATCACATAGCGGTAGAGCAGAGGGCTGTCAAGGGCCCACTGACTGACCACCTGGAGTCGGGGGTCGGGACCGGGTCCGATCCAGTAGCCGCCTCGGGGGGCGAGGAGACGCGAGGGTTCTCCGGGAAACACCTCGAGGAAAATGAAATCCAAGGAAATGACGAGGAAGACCGCGACCGCGGCCGTCACCGCCCGGCGAACGAGGTACCGGCCGAACGGGGAGATCAGGCCGAGTCCCCTCCTGCCGAATGCCTCTTGGGACGGACCAATCGAGGCAACTACGATGCCTCCTCGGAATGGGTAACGAGGTACTGATTATACGAACTTTCGGGAGGCGGGCCAGGCCAAGATTCATCTGCGCCGGGAGAGCTCGCGATTCGTGGACGCCGGCGCGAAGCACCTCGTCGAGCTGAAGGCCCGGTACGAGGACCTCGGCAAGGCGAGGGCCCTCCTGGCGGGTGCGGAAAAGGTCGGTGTCTTCGCCCAGGTCGATACGTACTTCGCCCTCGGCGAGCGACGTCTGAAGCTCCGGGCGATCGACGGGCGGAAGGACGGCCAGCTCGTGTACTATGAACGGCCGAACGTCGGCGGCGTGAAGGAGAGCCGCGTCCTGCTCGCGTCCGTGTCGGATGCCGCGACGGTCCGGGACATGCTGATTCACATCCTTCCCGCCAAAGCGGAGGTCCGAAAGACGCGGGAGATCTACCGCTTCCAAGGTGTTCAGATCCACCTCGACGTCGTGGCCGGTCTCGGGAAGTTCCTCGAACTCGAGAAGGTCCTTGGGGATGAGTCGGAACGGGAGGAAGCCCGGAAACACCTCGAGTCCCTGCGGGCCTATTTCCAGATTCCCGACGAGGACCTCATGGCCTCGTCGTACAGCGACTTCTTCGAATCGGGCTAAGGATCACTCGACCTCGAACTTACGGACCTTCTCGTTCCTCCGGAGCGCGTCCAGCAAGCCTGCGACGTCGCCCGGCTTGAGACGCACCTGCGCGGTCACGCTGACCTGGTGCGCCTCCTTGTCCACGTGGATCCGCTCGAACCGAGCGAACGAGGGCGGGAGCATGCCATCGAGGTCTTGCGCGCTCAGCGGGTTCGCGATCGTCAGATGAACGAGCTTCGCGTGGGAGCCGAACCCCTTGCCTTCGAGGAAACGGTCCGTGAGGACGACGGCCCAGACGACCGCGTAGTTCACGATCACGAGGAGGTACAAGCCCGCGCCCGCGGCGACTCCGAGCGCCGCCATCGCCCAGACCAAGGCGGCCGTCGTGAAACCGAACACCCGGTCGTTGCTCCGGATCAGTGCGCCGGCCCCGAGGAAGCCGATCCCCGTGATGACGCCACCGAGAAGTGGCAGCGGATTGTCCTCCTCCAGAGTGATGGCCAGGATCGCCAGCGTCGCGGCGCCCATGGAAACGAAGATGAACGTGCCGAGGCCGACCGGCTTCCGATGGAGCTGTCGCTCCAGGCCGACGGAGAATGCCAGGCCGAACACGAACAGGAGGCGGAAAACGACTTCAGTCGGGTCGATCATCGAGGAGCGGGCCCATCCCGACGGTGCATCCCATCAAGCGACCTCATCGGGGAGAGGGCTATTTCTCGTTTTTCTCAAGACGGGCGACGAGGCGCGTCGATCGAGTGCTGGCAGGCTTCGCATCCTTTTCGGCGGTGGCGAACGGCACACCGAAGGCACATCATGCGATGGCACGACCAGCAGATGCGACCCCCGATCGGTGGACGGTCGCCGGAGCCGCCTGCGTGAACGGTCCCGCAGCAGCCGCACCGCCACTCGACGATTTCGCGGGACCGGATCGAGGGCACGCGAATCAAGGCCGGACCGGTGGCGAGTCGAGCGTCGGGAGATCCATCAACGCGTCCTCCCGGTGTCCGAGGCCGTTCATCGCGGTCTCTTGGAGGATCTGCGCGTGGATCAGCTCCCGCGGGTCCTTCGGCATCACGGCCGGGGCCGCGAACATCGGCTGCTTGCCGCCGTTCAGGAGGTCGCGGTAGTACGGCATCCACGCGGACAGGATCTCTCGCGGATTGACGAACGCCTGCGTCGCGTAATATTGGTACCACGCGCATTGGATGTCGCACGCCGCCATCCGTTGCCGGCGCTCGTGTCCGTCCGGCGACTCGAGGTACGTCATCAGGTCCGAATCGATCAGGTTGATCGTCTTTTCCTCAAGGACCCGGCACGGATACCAGAGGAAGCCGTCCGCGTCGACGATGATCGAGGACGAGTCACAGCCGTGGTCCCACGTGATCCGCTTGAAGTAGCTGTCCGGCGAAATGATGACGCCGGGATATTTCTTCTTGATCTCGAGGCCGACGCGGCTCATCTGCCAAAGGTCAGGAAGGTGGTCTTTCGTGTTCTTCAGGTGGACCGCGCACATGACGACGGCCTTGACGCCGGCGTCCTGACACCGCCGGATCTTCTGTTCCAGCGCCCCAATGTCGTTCTTCGTCACGACGATCTGGACCGTGACGATGGAGCCCCACTTCGTGTACTCCTCGAGCTCGTCGTACATGTCGAGGTTCTTGTGCCCCTCGTCGATCGAGATGTGCAGGAAATCGATGTACTTCCCGTACTCCGCCATCGGGTACCGCTGCTGCATGTCCCGCTCCGAGGTCGTGAAAAGCAGGTACCACGGCTTCTCGTACTGGTACCGCAGGATCTCCCCGATGTCGTCGCGGACGAGCGGGTCGCCCCCTTCGAAGCTGCACACGATCACGGACGACCGCGCGAGGTTGTCGAGGACCGCCTTGACGTCCTCCGTCGGCATGTCCTTCCAGCGGTTCTTCACGTGCCAGCAGTTGCAGAACGAACAGGTGAAGTTGCATCGGCGCGTGAGCTTGAAGGAGCAGTAGAACGGGTAAATCGCCTCGCGGGCCATCTTGTTCCGGAGGATCTGGCCGGCGACCTCAAGGAACCGCTTCTTCGGGATCTTCCTCATGGCCCGTCGTCGCCACCATGGGGCTCCGCCGGATAATCCTTTCCGAGCCGGGCCTGGAATCGGCCCTGGAGACCGACGAGCAGCGCGAGGGCGAGGGCCGTCGCCGCGATCATCACGGTCGGCGCGTAGAGCGCGTACTCGAGCGCCGCCGGGAGCGGCGCGATGAGGAGGGAATAGACGATCGGTGGCATGCGGAAGAAGAGCACGATCAGCGGGAAGAAGAGGATGGCGACGGCGAGCGTCCGACGCAGATCACCTCCGCGTCGCTCGTACGCGTCCATCCCATCGAGGGCCGCGTACGCGAGAGAACCGAGAAGGCCCAGGAGAGCGAGAAGGGTCGGGACGGCGCCCTCGGTGAGCAGCGAGATGCCGCCAAAGACCGCGGCAAGGGCCAGCGCGGCGCCCTCCGTTGCGGTGGACGGATTCAGGCGGACGATTCGCCGCGCGAGGACCGCAAGGGTTGGCGCGAGGATCAGCAGGGACCCGGCGAGGGTCAGGAGTAGCGGTCCCTGAACCTGGAGGCGCAGCGCCAGGGAGTAGTAGAACGCGACGGAGAGGCCCGAGAGCGGCAGGGCCAAGAGAAATCCGGGGAGGAGCGCACGGGGGCGGTGCGACGGGCCTTCGAGAATCGGTGCGCCGCGAATTGTCAGCGTCGCGACGACGAGGAGGACCGCCAGTGAGGTGAAAGTTGGTAGGTCGAATCCTCC
>VBMG01000015.1 GCA_005878485.1 Methanobacteriota archaeon
CCACGCAGATTCCTATGAGGAGGAGCAGCAATCCGCCAGGCAAAATCTGGAGAGCTGTCTCCACAGTCAGCCGACGCCGCACGTCCCTGAGTCTATTTTAGGATATCGCGACGCCGCTCGCCCTTGCGCGACTCGTCAGGCCTTCCAAATCGGGACCTTCCGCGTCGTGCTGTCCGTGTTCGCCCCGCTGACTGGGGTGTTGCTGACGCTCTCCTTGAGGCCGCAGTGCTCGCACTCGATCCAGATTCGCGTCGAAAGGTAGTACCAGTTCCACGTCGGCTTGCCGCACCGCGGACAGACCTCCGGATGGAGCGGGCGCATCACGGTGCGCAACGTGGAACCGGGTTTGAACGTTTCGGGCTGCGTCTCGAATTCAGAACGGGCGGCTCGCGAGCGTCGCCTTCATTCGGACCCGTTGGCCGCGGCGCTCCGCCTCGATGTCGACGGCATCGCCGATCGCCCGCTCGCGCAAGGCGTCCACGAGATCCGCGACGCCGGCGAGAGGCCGTCCGCCGAGGGTTGTGATGACGTCGCCCACCTGGAGTCCCGCGATCTCCGCGGGAGACTTCGCCGAGACTTCAGCGAGGAACACCCCTTGGCGGCTCGCGATTCCGTAGTACGAAGCGACTCTCCGGTCGACGTCGTAGCCCGCGACCCCGAGCCAAGGCCGCCGCACATGGCCGTGCTCGAGGATTTGCCGCGAGATGCCGAGCGCCGCGTTGATCGGAATCGCGAACCCGATGCCCTCCGCGTACGGGATCGTCGCCGTGTTGATCGCCACGACGCGCCCTTGGAGGTCCACGAGGGGCCCGCCGCTGTTCCCCGGGTTCACCGCCGCGTCCGTCTGGATGACCGGGAGTCCGTCGCCCGGCCCGAAGGCGAGGTTCCGCCGCAACGAGCTGATGACGCCCGATGTCACCGTGGGTCCGCCCGGGAGGCCGAGCGGGTTCCCGATCGCGAGGACCGGCTGGCCGACCTTCAGCTGATCCGAATCCGCGAACTCCGCGGGCCGGAAGCCTTGGCCGTCGACTTTCACGACCGCGACATCGGTCTCATCGTCCCCGCCGACGACGGTCCCGCTCAGCACGCGGCCGTCCGCGAACGTCACGATCACCTTGTCCGCGCCGTCGACCACGTGGTAGGTCGTCAGGATGTGACCCTGTCCGTCGAGGATGACCCCGGAGCCGATGCCGCGGCGCGGCCAGGGTCGGCCGAACGGCTGACCGTACGGGCCGCTCGTCATGCTCACATTCACCGTGCTCGCACCGACGCGTTCCACCGCCTGGGTGTACGCATTCTGTAACTCGGCAATCATGGGGAGGCCCATCGCCTCGGCGGCGTATGTTGAGCGAGTTTCGACGGGACCGGTCACACCTAGGCCCTGATGCGGGCCGGGCACATCACGAACGGAGCTTGGCGACCGCGACCAGGGTAGACGTCATGAACCTCAGGAGGTCTGCTAGGACCAGAAGGCCTGGAACGCCTCCTCGTCCTCGTTGAAGAGTCGGGCCTCAACGATCCGGTCCTGGTCGATCCGGAGGAGAAGGAGATAGGTCTGTTCGTAGACGCGATCGCCGCGCGTCCCTTTCGCTGCCGCGAGTGCCGCCGCCTGCATGTCGCTCGCCAAGACGTCGATGAGTTCCGCGTCGAACGTGCCGCCGGTCAGCTCCTGGAGTTTCTCGAAATACGCGAAGATCTCGGCGTGGCCCCGATGGTCCCCCGAGATGAGACTCGATCCCGGAATGTGCCAGACCGCGTCGGTCGCGATCAGATTCTTCAGCGCGGCGGCATCCTTCGATTCGAAGGCCGCGTAGAGTTGCTCGACGACGGCCTGATTCGGGTGCTCGAAGATCCGCTTCCACTCGGACATGGGGGGCAGAGGGCGCTCCTAGTCCTCAAAGCCTTCGCCCATCACGTTCGGTCGGACGTTCTCGAAGAGCGCGAGCTCGTTCCCGCTCGGGTCTTTGAACAGGATACACGGACCCGGAGGGATCTCGAACGAGCGACCTTCCGACTTCCAGCCGCGGGACCGCAGTTGCTTCGAGGTCGCTTTCAGATCGGGCACCTCGAAGAGCGGAAGGCACGACGGGGCCGGGCGGTGATCGGCCAGGAGATATTGCAGGCCTTTGCACAGTCGGAGGGAGGCGACCTTCGCTCCGAACGCGTGGCGGTTCCAGATGACCTTCGCGCCGAGGACGTTCGTGTAATACGCCAGGTCTCGCTCGAAATCAGATGTCCCAACGTAGAGGTATTCGATCTTCCCGAACGGCGCCGCCATGGCTTCGGATAGTCGATTCCTCCGATTAGCGTTTTCGAGCGGCGGAGGCGGGACGCCGTTCGTCACGCGGCCCGCCAAACTATTTCCGAAGGGCTCGCTTCCCGGAATCCAGCTCGTTACCGAGGGCGTCGCATTGAAGGCGCCGCGCATCGGGGAGGCAACGAAGTGAAAATCACTCAGGGGCAGATCGACGCTGCCGACGTGACGACGCGCCTCCTCCTCCCCACGTCGCAACAGGGCCCCTGGTCACCTTTCGCACGGTTCGCCGAGACGATCGCGACCGCGCGCAAGAAGGAGGGACTCCACTCGCACAACGCGGAGGAGGTCGTCGTCTACGTCCTCGAGGGGTACGTCGACCACGAGTCCGACGGGGGTCAGCCCGCGACGCTCACCCAAGGGTCGGTCCTCGTCCTGACGGCCCACGAACCGATTCGCCATGAACTCGTGATGCAGAAGGGGCGCAGCGCGCGGTGGATGTCGATCGTCCTTCGTCTGCCGTCGCACGCGGAACGGACGCCGGCCTCGGTCCAGATCAAGACGGCCGGCGACCCAATCGAAGCAGCCGACGGGACCGTGCAAAGGCCCGTCGTGGGTTCCCATGCGCGCGCGGACTCGTTCACCCACATTGAGTGCACAGATATCGGGTTCGCGAAAGAAGGGACCGCGTTCTTCCGGCTCGGCAAGACGCAGCGATCGGTCGCGTATGTCCTGAGCGGATCGGGGACGTTCGGGAGTGAGCATGTCGAGCCCGGCGACGGTGCCCTCCTGGAGAATGCCTCCGGATTTTCGATGCACGGAACGCCTGGGTTTCGGGTCGTCCTCGCCTCCCTGCCTCGTCCGTCATTGTAGACGGCCCCCTGAATTTTTCCTCCCAGTACACCACAATGGTTTCATTGGACCCGGCGTGAACCTTTTCCCCTGGACGCACATCGGGGGCGGTCGTGCCATTCCAACTCGAGTCCGATCTCCTCGAACCGGTGTCGACATGGCTCCAGGCAGCCGGATTCGATGTGTTCGATGAGGTCCCGATTCTACGTCACCGCGCGGACGTGGTCGGCTTGCGGGGAGACGGGGTGACGGCAATCGAGATGAAGCTCTCCAAGTGGGATCAGGCTCTCCGCCAGGCGATCGCGTACCAGCTCGCAGCGGACTGGGCCTGGGTCGCCATGCCGTTATCATCCGCCTCGAGGGCGTACCGCCAACGTTGGCGCTTTGAAGCGGAAAGAGTTGGTCTTCTCGCGGTCGATGAAAGCGGCGGTGTGCGGGCTCCGATACCGGCGAGACCGTCTCCAAGGCTCCTTCCGTTCGTGCAAGAGCGGGTTCTTGAGTGGTGGCGCGACGTCGATAAAAGCCAAGCGGCACCAAGCCAGCCCGAGACCATCGCCTTTCGACCCAATCCTCTACTAGCGAGCTTTCCCAATCCTCGTTAGCGGAAGGGATGTGCCGATATCGAGGGATGGAGGTTTCGAGCATGACAAGCCCCAGGCAGCGGCTCACATGGACGGGCGAGGTGGCGAGCCAATTGCCATGGAGCCACGCAGTGATATGGGTGGGCGTCGTCGTCTCGCTTTTTGGGTGCGGTCTCCTGTTCTGGTATTCAGCCATCAAGGGCGTCAAGCCCTCTGCACCCATCTACACGATTTGGGGCCTTCTCATCGTCGCAGGACTTCTCATGGTCGTCGGGGGATTGATTGCCAGAGCATTCCGTGCCAAAAATCAGGTGACTCCGGAACGGTCATCTTGGGGTCTCGTCGCTCCCCTCGATAGCACATGGTTTTGGAATCCGCTTTCTCGCCGCGAGACTACTTCCGTTTGTTCTCGCCTTGTTCTGGTGAACGGGAAGTTTCCCTGTCGGGGTGGTAATGGGGGGCTTCTCGGTGTTGCCTGATGAAGTGGATATTCACTCGCTTCCAAGCGTAAAACGCCAGAATGAGGGCGATCGCGATAAGAAGAAGACCGCCGATACACTGGACTTCGGGAGAGTTCCAGAAATTATCCCATTGAGAGTAGAAAGACCTCCAGACCGTTTTCATCGATGATAGACCGCGAATGGGATGATGGCCCGCGCTTAAACGCTATCCGGAGCAAACAAACGGGAAGTGGGCCGGGCCGTGAAGCCCGGCATGAAGGGACAGGGCTCGGAGATCGCGTTTTCCGACGCGATTCTGCGGTGTGCCGAATTCCCCAAAGTGCATTTCGTCTATGGGTGAAGCGCCCAGGGCAGGATTTGAACCTGCGAGGGGTAACCCAGCGGTTTTCGAGACCGCCGCCCTACCGGGCTAGGCGACCTGGGCAGCGTTTCATCCTGAAAACGAAGGCTCGGATAAGCGTTTCCGACACCCGCGAGGGCGCGGGAGAATCCTTAAGCTGGGCCTGCTCTCGTCGGGTCGGATGCGGGTAACGGCGGAAATCATTCCTCCTCGCCGCGAAGAATTCGTCGAGCTCACCCCGTCGGCCAGGGGACTCGACCTGCTCAAGGCGCTCCACCTCGCGCCCGACGCGCACATCCTGTTTCGAGGAGACGCGCCGATCCCCGTCGATGAGAACCTGGTCGACGGCGACCGGATCCGCGTCGTGGGCGTCGTGTCCGGAGGCGCTGCGACGTGACCGCGAGGCTCGTCCTCGTGCGACACGGAGAAATCGTTCGGCCCGCGAACACGTCG
>VBMG01000092.1 GCA_005878485.1 Methanobacteriota archaeon
CGATGTGCCCGAGCGACACGCCCTGCGTCGTGAACGGATACGCCGCGATCTTGGGACGGCCGGTGGAAACCGCGCGGACGAAGGAACTCTTGCCGACGTTCGGATAACCGGCCACGACGATTGTCGGCACGGCCGGATCGATCTCCGGGACGCGCCGGAACGCGCGACGGGCCTCGATGAGGGCGTCCAGGTCCGACGAGACCTGCGTCACGAGCGAGGAGAGACGGCCGTACGCCTCTCGGCGCAGGCCCCCAATCGCGGGGCCGGAGGCCCGGCCGATCCGACGCCGGTATTCGCGGGTGATCTCGCGGGCCCGGTCCGCGGCCCATCCCGCGGCCGCGAGATGCTTCTTGAGCTTGCCACGGTCCACGAGGACGTCGACCAGCTCCCGGTAGAAGGGCGGCAGTCGGACCAAGCTCGGGAAACCGGCGACGTAGCCGCGCAAGGTCTGCGTGATGGCTTCGCCCGCCACCCGAACGCGCGCCACCGCGAGGTTCCGTGCCCGCGTCGCCCGGTCCGGCCCTTTGGCCGTCGCCTTCGCGGCCCGGCCGAACGCCTTGTCCAGGAGCGATGGGGCCGTAAGGATCGAGGGGAGCTCGAACACGGTCGGTCCCAACGCGGGCGCGGGATAAGGATGTGGTCCTCAGACGTGGATCAGGTTCGCTCCGATCACGAAAGCCATCGCGAGGATCGCGACGCGGTTCACGGCCGCGAGGAAGTTCGCGATCAGGAACATGTTCCGTTCCAGTGCCTTGCCCTCTTCGTTGAAGACTGAGTAAATGTAGATCGGGATCGTGTCGCTCATCATCGGGACGCTGAGGAGCAAGTACAGGCCCGTATATCCGGTCCGACCGACGAACTTCTCCGCCTTGGCGACGAACCATCGTGCCACGCGCCAGCGGTCGGACCACTTCCGGACGGATCCCTCGAGGTTCAGGCCGAGGAGGAAGATGAGCCACGCGCCCACCGTCTTGCCCGCCGCGATCGCGAGGGCGATGCCAGTCAGGTAGCCCCATCGGCCATCGATCAACGGCAGGAGGAGCGCGATCTCGATTGGGATCGGCAGGATCAGCGCGACCAGTACGGCGTAGGCGAACGCCAGGAGCATGTACAGCCACGGCGTGTTGTACGCATCGTTCAGGACCTGGATGAGGTCGACCACGGTCCTCGTCGTCGTATCCGGTGTGGGTAATAAAAGGCGCCGTCGTGAATTCGCTCAGTGCAAAATAGGGTGGAGCTGGCCATCCGTCGTCAGGAGGACCACGCGGCTGTCCTCGCGCTCCGCCGCGACCTGGTATCCGATGCGGTCCGCCAGGTCCTCCGCGAAACGTCGGATCGACGCGTGGCTGGGCACGTTGTTCGCTTCGAGGCGCAGGCGGCTCTCCCCGACGAAGCTGTAGCCTTTGCACTCGATGAACATCGGGCGTCCGATCCGGTCGAGTTCGGCGTATTCGTCCTCCCAACCCAGGTTCCATCCCTCCACGAGGGTGTGGCGGATCACCGTGCGCGTCGGCAAGGTCGGCAGGAGGGCGAGCGTCTCCCTCAGTTTCTTCCACTCGTGGTCCGACTTCGCCGCGACGAGCTTGCGATAAATCCCTTCGTTTGGCGCTGCGACGGTCACGTACAGCTGGGTCGGTAAGCGACCTTCCGCGTGCATCCGGCGGAGGACCGCCGGTGTCGTCCCGTTCGTCACGAGGAACGTCGACATCTTCCGACGTTTGAATTCGTCAATCATCTCACCGAGCCGCTTGTACAACGTCGGCTCTCCCGTGAGGCTGATTGCGACGTTCGTCGGGTGCCACGCCTCGAGGAACCGCTCCGGGCTGACGTTCGGGTTGCCCTTGAAGCCGCTCAGCAACTCGCGTTGCCCCCGGATCGACTCATCGACGATGAACGAGGGGTCGTCCGCCACGAGAAGCGAATCGGATCCCCATTCTTGGGTGCGCCAGCAAAATTGACAGGCGAGGTTGCACGCGTCGACCGCGGGCGTCATCTGGAGGCATCGGTGGCTTTCGATCCCGTAGAACGTCTGCTTGTAGCAGCCGACGCCCTTGGTCAAGCTCGCCTTCGTCCAATGACAGAGCTTCACGCCGCTGTGTTCCCCGACGATCCGGTACCCTTGTCGCTCGAGGACTTCCCGTTTCTCGGAATCCACGGCCGACCGCATGCCCGGCGGGGCTAAAGGGCTTTCGCGCGGCGCGCGATCGGAGTGGTGGGGGTCGCTTGCGGCGCCGGACGCAAGGCGATCAGATCGATGTCGCCGGGATGGAAGGCCGCAGAGCGCAACAAGCCGCTTTTCGCGTCGATTTCGAGGAGACGATCGAGGCGGCTCGAAAAGACGAGGTCCTGGATCTTGAATGTCCGCTCCTGGTGCCGGAATGGATGCGCGATATTCGTCGCGAAGACGGCCTCGACCCATTCACGCTGCACTCCCAAAACCCCTCGGAACACCCACCACGGATCGAAGTGCAGGAGGGCGCCGAACTCTCCGAGTGGGACGGCCTCGATCGGCCGGAGTTCGCTCAGCCGCATCGTGGTTCGGTACCGATAGTTGTCGAGACGGAACGGGCCTTCCAGGATTCGCGGGGGGAACCCAAGAAGGTCCACAACCACGAAAGGCACCCGCCATCGCCGATCGACGAACGGAAACACGTAGCGAGCCGCTCGTTCGGTGTCACCGAAGATGATGTAGCGGTCGACGAGGCCGCGCTGTCGAACTCCCTCCTCAGGCCCCGTCGTCCTCCTCCTCGTCGAACGAATGAAGCCTGCCTTCTCGGCTCGGGCGCGCGCGCGGACGCGGGACCATCGCGGCTTTCTCCAGCAAGTGCTTCACCGCGTGGCTCGTCTCGGGCTCGTCGAGCAGGAAGGCGGCCTCTCGCTCGTCGAATCCAAGCTCCGCGGTCATGTGGATTCGGAGCTCTTCGTCGTTTGCGAAGAGCGCCCGAATCGACGGGAGGAGCTCGGTGAGGACGAGGTTCTGGGATACATGGAGGGCTCGCGCCAATTTCTTCGCCGCCGAGTTGCGGGCGCCTCGCTGCGCACGGGATCGTGCCATCTGAATCAGGTAGGATGGGAATTCGAGTTGACCGCCGCGGGTTCGGCCTTTCCGAGCCACCGCGACGCCGCTCGACATCAGCTCGGTCGCGTAGGACCACAAGCCATACTTCTGCCGCCGGCGGGTGCGCCCCAGGAAGATGTCGGAACGGCTCAGCGCATCATAGCCGCGTGCCAAGTCGTCAGGACGGGAAAATTCGTGAGCGAGGTTCTGGTCCACCCACAGGATGAGGTCCTCCGGGGATTCGCCGAGTTCGCGCGCGGCATCCCGCGCCCGGCGCGCATCCCCGGATCGCAGGATCTCCTCGACGGCCGGGAAGATCGTCACCTCGCGATCCCGGTAGCCCAGCGATTCCGTTGCTTCGGCACGGATCGCCTCCCTTCCCACCGCGAGCGATTCGAGGTCGTTGATGGCGGAGCGGAGATCCCCGCTCGACCGCTCGACGATCACGTCGAGCACCTCGTCGGCTACCTCACGCCCTTCCTTGGCAGAAATGGTCCGGAGTATGTTTTTCATTGCGTCCTCGTGAACACGTTGAAATTTCACGGTCTTGCATAGCCGCTTCAGGGACGAGGAACGACGCGTCAACGCGTAGTAATCGTTCGCGATCAGCGCGACGGGCTGCTGCGTCGTCTGGATCATTTCGACGATCGCCGCGACTCCGCCCCGGTCCTCACGGCCGAAGACGTTGTCGGCCTCATCGAGCACGATGAGCTTGCGGCCGCCCTCGTCCGCGCGGACGAACTCACCGGTGTCCGTGAACGTCTGCAGGACGGCTCCGCGCGTCGCGACCTTGTGAATTGCCTCGGCGTTGCGGCTTTCCGAGGCGTTCATCTCCACCACGCTCCACCCCATCTCGTTCGCGAGGGCGAGCGCCGCGCTCGTCTTGCCGATTCCCGGATCTCCCTGGAGGACGACGGCACGTTTGTCCGGTCGGCCCCGGTCCCAGGCGGCTGCCCACTTCCGCAATTCCGCGATCGCCGTGGGATTCCCGACGACCTCGTCGAGGGTCTTCGGTCGATACTTCTCCGCCCAGCTGGTCATCGACACCGTGAGGAAAGGCTCGTGACCGTGATAACCTTATCAACGGGGTGACGAAATCGCAGGGAATAGGTTCGACATTATATTCGTATAGCTGTTACAAGACCGCGTGTGAAAGTATATGCGACAGCTAAACGACCTTTCCAGCGCTCACTTTCGTCCATCGGCTGCCGAGGCTTCGTACAGCTCGCAGAGCTCCCGCAAGAATTCGTCGTACGTCTTCCGGAACTTCAATCGGTACAAGCGATCGCGCGTCCCCGCGGTCAATTGAATCGTTGTGAGATCCTTGACACGTTTTGGCACGGTTGTCTCCCCAAACCCATAGTACTATGTGTGCAAATAGAACTATGGGTTGTCAACCCCGCCACCGACCCCTCCCCGTACACATCCGGTTCACCGAGCCGAAACGGAACGCCCGGCCCAAAACACCGAAAATGGTAGTTTCTCCGGGATTCTTGACCGCGATTCCGGACGGACCTCGAGGACTTTCTCCGGGGGAGGCATCACGCGACGTAGTCCTCGAGTCGGAGTTGCGGCGGATCCGCCTTTCGCTGATCGGGCCGGCGGATGCGACGTTGCATCTCCTGTTGGACACGGTTGAAGGTATCGATTTCAATGAGCGGATCGTGCTTCCCGCGTTTGATCCCGCCGTTCAGTCGGGCGAGGCCACAATACACCGGGTTGCTCAGGATGTTCGCAATCGTTTGACTGGCCCACGCGCGCCCGGTCTTCGTCCGGAATCCGTCCCGGTTGAGCTCCTGACAGATCTTCGCGATCCCCTTGCCCTCGAGGTAACGGCGGAAAATCAGGGAGACGACCCGAGCTTCCTCGATTTTGACCTGGAGGACGCCCTCTACATAGTCGTAGCCGTAAGGGCTCGCATAGGTCAGGAACGCATTCGCTTTCTTCACTGCGTTGTTGAGCGCCTCGAGACTCTGCAACCCGCGCGCGCGGCGGAGGACCTCGCGCTCATTCAGGTGACGCTCCGTG
This sequence comes from Methanobacteriota archaeon, assembly GCA_005878485.1. Taxonomy (GTDB): domain Archaea; phylum Thermoplasmatota; class Thermoplasmata; order RBG-16-68-12; family RBG-16-68-12; genus RBG-16-68-12. Next base: position 5,087 of record VBMG01000092.1, read on the forward strand.
CACAGTTTCCGCAACGCTTCTTCCTCCGTCTCGGCGACGTAATGCTGGAGCATTTCCCGGGTCGACCCGAACCGCATGTACACTTCCCAGAACAACAAGGCGTCGGAGGGGGCTCCGTCGGCACAGTGCTTGCACAGGATGACCTTCTCCCGCCGTATCGTCGGATCGGCGCGAGGATTCGCATCAACCTCGTGGCTGACGAGATTCTTGGGACCCCAGCAGCGCAGACACCGGCCGTCCACGCTCACGCCTCCAAGTGGACCGGAGGCGAACGGGCGGTCGAGAGCAACGCCCTCGAGCGGAGCAGGCCTTGGACCTCGTTGAACGCATCGACCGTGACGAGCGGCTCATGGTCCGACTTCCGGACGAATTCGTCCCAGCGCAGGTACCCCGCGTACACCGGGTTGTGCAGGATCCGATGGACCTTGACGGGGTTCCAGGCCGTGTCCCGTTTCGTCGTCCGACCTTCCGCGTTGAGGTCCGACGCTATCTCCTCGAGGGTCCGGCCATCGAGGCAGAGGGCGAACATCTCTTGCACGACCTCCGCTTCAGCGGGGTTCGGCACGAGACGTCCTTCCGTTACTTCGTAGCCCAGGGGGGCGTGGAACCCGAGGATGCCAGGACCGACCCTCGCCTTCTGAGACATCCCCATGTACACCCGCTCGCCGATCTGCTCGGACTCGAGCTGCGCGATCCGCTGAATGATGTCCATCACGAACCGGCCCATCGCGGTCGACGTGTCGAGAGACTCCGACGCAGAGACGAAGTCCTTCCCCCATTCCCGGAGGTTCTCCATCATCTCCATGAAGTTCCGTGAGTTCCGGTGGATCCGGTCCATCTTGATGACGAGGAGTGCGTCCCATCGCTCGCGTTCGGCCATCATCTTCTGATACGCAGGCCGGCGCACATTGCGGCCGGAATGCCCGTCATCGATGTACTTCTCGACGACGGACCAGTCGCGCGCGAGGCAGTACGCCTCCAGCCGCTCCCGCTGCGCCTCCAGAGAAAAGCCCTGTTTGGCTTGGTCCTCGGTCGATACTCTAGTATAAATCGCGACGCGGACCGTCGGCACCCATCCCGGCGCGCTAAAGCAACGTCAAACTAAAAAAGACTGCCGGTCGGACGAAAGTCTGACAAAAGTGTTGCGCGAAAAACGCATTCGAAAGATGTAGAGACCCAAACCGCGGTGCTGTAAATTTCTATTCGCTTGTACGGATATTTACGGCGGCGATCAGCGACCTTCGCGACACACCGGCCACGGCGACGGAGCATGTTGAACGTGAGGAAAGTATCGCTAATCCCGAAGCTACCTCACATATTATCGCTGGGTGCTTCACTCGGTGGACGAATAATCCCGGCGCAGAATATTCTCATGTTGACTTTCGGGTGCGGATTTCGGCAAGGACGTCCTTCGCACGGTCCATCCTCACCTTGCGCTCCTTCACGAGAATTTCTGCGACGCGGTCGATTTCGTCGCCGATTGCTCCGACCGTCGCGGCGACGTTCCGCGCATGGAGCGCCATGTGTCCCTTTTGGATTCCCTCGGTCGCGAGAGCGCGCAAGGCGGCAAAGTTCTGCGCGAGGCCCACCGCGGCGATGACTTCTGCCAGCTCTTGGGCAGACTTCACGCCAAGGAGCTTGACGTTTGCTTTCGCGGTCGGGTGCACCGCGGTCGCGCCGCCGACGAGCCCGACGGCCATCGGGAGTTCGATCGTGCCGACGAGGTCGCCGTTCGCGTCCTTCTCCCAGGCCGTGAGCGACCGGTACCCGCCGGATTTCCACGCCGCGTATGCGTGGGCCCCGGCCTCGATCGCGCGCCAATCATTTCCCGTCGCCACGACCACCGCATCGATTCCATTCATGATGCCCTTGTTGTGGGTCGCACACCGGAACGGATCCGCGTCCGCGAACGCGTACGCTTCCAAGATGCCCTCGACGACCTCGTCGCCGGGAATTTCACCCGTCCGGATCGAGTCTTTCGCGAACACGGCCCGCGCCCGGACCAGGCGCCGCACCGCGAGGTTCGAGATGATCCGCAGGTAGACGCGGCCTCCCGTCCACTCTTCGATACGTGGCGCCACGGCTTCCGCCATCGTGTTCACGGCGTTCGCCCCCATCGCGTCGCGGCAATCCACGATCAGGTGGGTCACGACCATGTGGCCTCGCTTCGAGTCCACGACCCGGACCTCGACGTCTTTCGCCCCGCCGCCGACTTTGACGAGCATGGGGTCTTTCTCGTTCGCGATCGAGAGGATCTCGTCGCGGTGCGCGAGGATCGTCATGCGCGCGCCGTGCGGGTCCGGCACGCCGACGAGCTGAATCTGGCCGATCATGATGGGCCCGGACGCGCTCGTCGTGAAGCCCCCTCGCTCCCGGGCCATCCGGGCCGCGTTCGAGGCCGCCGCAACGACACTCGGTTCCTCGATGGCCATCGGGACGAGGTAGTCGCGCCCGTTGATTCGGAAGTTCACGGCGATGCCGAGCGGGATCGGCATCGCGCCCACGACGTTCTCGATCATTCGGTCCACTTGGTCGAACTTCAAGGCGCCCGTGTTCCGGATCGTTTCGATTTCTGCGTCCGTCAGATCGCCGAAGGACCGGATGATCTGCCATCGATCCTCCGGGCTCTTCTTGTAGAAGCCAGATACGTCGGAGCTCTTGACCAAGGTACCGCGCCGGTGAGGAGTTCTCTGGAATAAAGGCGTTGCGGGGGTCGCACGCTACGTGGCGATGCGCGCTCCGCAGTTTGGACAAAACGAGAGGCCGGGCGGGAGAGCGGCTCCGCAGGTCGTGCAGAATTTCGCACCTGCGGGAATCGGCGGCTGTCCCGAGGTCCCTGGCGTGGCACCGGGCGCTTGCCCCGGCGGCGGAATGGGCGTTCCCGGCGGAAGCGTCGGATAAGGATAGTACGCCGGGTAGCCGTAGACAGGCTGCTTCCTCGTCTCTCCGCCCTCGACCACGACCAAGATGAGCCCGACTATCAGGAGCGGGACGCCGAGGCAGAGGAACGGGAAGAACAGGAGGCCAAGGAGCGTGAACACGGCGCCGACCACGAGGATGAGCGCCCCCGTCGTGAGTTCTGCCAACCCCCGCTCCGAAACGTGAGCGTCGCGCGACCGAATAAAACGTTCCCCTTGGGCGATGGCCCGTCGCGCGACATCCTATAAATATGCCTCGGGGCATCCGCCCCTCGGATTTCATCGGGAGGGGCGTGGGGTGAGCGGCGCGACGGTCGCCTTGTCAGTCATCGCGATCCCATTCCAAGCGGCGACATCGCTCACCACGTTCACGTTGTTCCTCATCGGACTGTACCTCGCGTTCCTTCTCATCGCGCTCTGGGTATACCAGGACGCGAGGATCCGCGGCATGAACGGGCTGTTCTGGCTCGCGATCGTGTTTTTGGTCCCCATCTTCGGTCTCGTCGGATACGTCATCTACGGCCGTGAGCGACCGGTCTGAATCGATTCCCAATCTGACAATCTCCCTTCCACCTCTCTGAATGATTAACGCAAGCAGTGCAGCGGTCCGGTTCGAACGTTGCTCTAACCGCCGTTCGCCCCCGAACGCCAGAACGTTTAAGACTGTGTCAAAATATCCCCGAGCGGGGTTATCATGGAGGAGGAGAAGGCGCCTTCTGGGGAGATCGCAAAATCGGCTCCCAAGACCAGGGTTTTGTGGATCGTGATTGCAGTTCTCGTCTTGACGAATGTGCTGACGCTCGCGGCCGGCTTCGCGGGGGTGTTCTCCAGCGCACCGGCGAAACCAGCTCTTCGAATTGGGACCCTCCTTTCTCTGACGGGAGGGTTGTCGCCATACGGACCGAGCGATACAAAAGGTGCGAAGCTCGCCGTCGCAGAAATCAACGCCGCAGGCGGGGTCCTCGGTCAGCCTATTCAGGTCTTCAGTGAAGACGACCAGACAAATTCCCTCGCGGCCGCGGCGGCCGCGACGAAACTCATCACGCAAAACCACGTGGACGCGATCGTCGGGGCGCAGTTCTCGGGCGGCTCCTTGTCGTCGCTCGATACCATCATCAGCAACGCCGTCCCGATGGTCTCTCCCTCCGCAACTTCTGTGAAGCTATCGGATCTCACTGTAACACGTGGTTGGTTCTTCCGGACGATTTCCTCGGACGCGCTTCAGGGTGCCGTCGCAGGGAGCTATCTCTACACGAACAGCTCGTTCCGATATGCAGGAGTCCTCGCTATCAACAATCCCTACGGCGTTGGCCTGGCAAACAACTTCAAGGCGAAGTTCACGTCCTTGGGCGGAACGATTAACGGTACCCCGGTGATCATCCCGGAGGCGCAGCCGGACTACACTGGTGCATTGAACCAGTTGTTCACCGCAGGCGCCTCGACGGCCCCGCAGGTGGTCTACTTTGTCGGGTATCCGGACACCGGATTGACTGTGATGAAGCAGTGGCAAGCCGGATTGTCGACCCACCCGTGGTGGGACCGTCAGTGGGTCTTCTCGGAAGGACTCGATAGCCAAGATTTCATCGATTCGCTTCGCGGCGCGTCAGTCGGGGTTGATGTGACGAAGATTTGGGGCACCTCGCCGGCTGCGCCGAACTCCACCCTCTACAACGCCTTTGTGTCGAGGTACAAAGCGCAGTACATGAATGAGGTCCCTGCGCTCTATGCCTCCCACGCGTACGACGCGGTTTACATGATTGCCCTAGCCGCTCAAAAGGCCGGGGCCGTGGATGGCGTGTCGATTCGGTCGCAGCTGCGCGCGGTGTCGGGTCCGAATGGGACGGTCATACATGGAGCGGAATGGCCCAAGGCACTGGCGGAGCTTGCTGCTAACCATACGATAAACTGGGAGGGAGCCTCGGGGTCGGAGAATCTCAATTCGACGAACGATCCCGGCCGCGGAAGCTACGAGATCTGGAGCGTCAGCGCGGCGCCGAACTACCAGATTTACCGCGTCGCCTACTTCGGAGAGTCGCTCGTGGTGCCCGCCGCGGCGGCTCTCCAGTTGGTGGGCCAGAGCGCTCAGGCCGATCACGTCAACAGCTTCACCACACAGCTTGTGGCCGCGGCTCCGTTCCGGCTGAACTGACCCCTCTTCTTTCCTCTTTCCTTCTTTCGCGTGCCAGTAGCCTCGGCTTTCCTAACCTACCCGCCGAGGTAGAGCCTCGCCACGTCGGCATTGTGCAGAAGGTCCTGCCCGGTGCCAGCAAAGCGGTTGCGACCCGTTTCGAGCACATATCCGCGGTGCGCGATTGCCAACGCCTTCTTGGCGTTCTGTTCGACCATAATGACCGCCGTTCCGGCCTCGTTTATTTCGAGGATCTTCGAAAACAGGGCTTCGACGAGCTTCGGCGCCAACCCCGCCGACGGCTCGTCGATTAGGAGCACTTTCGGATCCAGCATCAAGGACTTCGCCAACGCGACCATCTGCTGCTCCCCACCGCTGAGCGTACCCGCGCGTTCGCGGAGCTTGGGGCGCAGGTTGGGGAACATCCCCACCACGTGGGTCGCCCGTTCGCGGATCTGTGCATCGTTCATCTGGGATTGTGTTCCGGAGTGGTCCGTTCGGGTCCATGGGATTGACAGCGGCGACGTCCGACGCGTGATTGCCCCCATCTGGAGGTTTTCGAGGACCGTGAGCGAGGGGAATGTGTTGTTCGTCTGGGGCACATACGCAAGGCCTTGGAGGACGAGCTCACGGGGAGGCTTTCCCGTGATGTCGGCGCCGTCGAACAGGACCTGGCCGCCAGAGATTCGGAGCAGCCCGAAGATCGTCTTGATGAGCGTCGACTTCCCCGCGCCGTTCGGCCCAATCACCGCGACGATCTCCTTCTGGTCGAGATCGATCGAAACCCCGTGAAGGATCTCCATCTCCCCGTATCCGGAGTGCAAATCCTGTGCCTGGAGGAGCATGATCAGCCGCCGAGGTACGATTCGATCACGAGAGGGTTCGCCTTCACGCTGGCGGGCGTTCCTTCCGCGATGGCGTGTCCCTGGTGCATGACGATTACCCGATCGCAACGGTTCATGACGACGTTCATGTCGTGCTCGATGAGGAAGAACGTCCTTCCTCCCTGTCGCAGCCGTTCGATCAGGTCCATGAGGTTCCCGGCGAGCCGGGGATTCACGCCCGCGACCGGTTCATCAAGCAAGACGATTGCTGGATCGGTCATCAGGGCGCGGGCGAGTTCGAGGAGCTTCTTTTGACCTCCCGACAGGGCTTTCGCGTGTTCGTTGGCGAGTCCGTCGAGTTCGGTCAGCCGCAGCACCTCGCGGGCCCTTGCCCTCCATTGCTTTTCGTCGCTCCGAACGGCGCCCGATAGAAGCAGGACGTTAAGCAGGTGCTCTCCGGAGTTGCGCTTCGCGCCAAGGAGTAGGTTTTCGAGGACCGTCAGGTTCCGGAGCTCGTGCGGGATTTGCCAGGTCTTTGTCAGGCCGCGATGGACGATCTCATAGGGAGGCAAACCATCGATTCTGCGGCCCGCCAGCCAGATGGCGCCCGCATCCGGCCGGTACAGGCCCGCGATGATATTGAACAGCGTCGACTTCCCGGCTCCGTTCGGACCGATCAGGCCGGTGATCGATTGCGCATTGATCGATAGAGAGCAATCGTCGACAGCCCGGATTCCGCCAAACGACTTTCGGACCCGTTGGACGCTCAGAATAGGAGGTGCCCCCGCGGTCGCGTTCATCGTAGCACGCGCTTTTTTTCGCGAAGGATTCCTTCGGGACGGTAGATGATGAGGACGATTAGCAGGGCCCCAACGATCATGAGGCGGATGTATGGAATTGAGGGACTGAGTGCATCAGGAGCAAGGTCCTTCAACTGGACGGACGACCACTCCAAGCCATAGACGAGGAACGCCCCGGCGATCGAACCTTTGAGGTTTCCGGCCCCGCCCACGATCACCATGACCCAAATCGAAAACGTCACCGCGGGAGCAAAATCGCCCGCGGGCTCGAGGTAGGGCAGCGCCATCACGAAGAACCAGCCGGCCAACCCCATCAGCGCACCGCCGATCGCGAAGACTTGGAGCTTGAACCAGAAGGTGTTCTTGCCGACGGCCATCGTCGCCTCCTCATCTTCGCGGACGGCCCGCAGAACCCGGCCCCATGGCGACTCAACAATGAAGTGAAGGACCACAAAGAGGACGAGGATGATGACGGCCCCCACGCCGACCACGGTGCCGGTTGTGAAGAGCGCGGAGTTGGTGCCGGAGAACGTGAAAAGGCGCGGAATGCCGATGATGCCGATCGTTCCGGCCGTCACCGGTTCGAGGTTGATGGCGACGGTCCGCACGACCTCCGCGAACGCGAGCGTTGCAATCGCCAAGTAATCCGCCCGGAGCCGCAACGTGGGAAGCGCGATGGCGATTGCCGTCAACCCGGATACCAACATCGCAAGGATGGCGCCCGCCGCGATGGGGAGCTGGTAGCCACCGAGATGCCCGGGGTATCCGGGGGAGGGCGGTGTCGGCGGAGTGATCGCGATCGCCGCGGTGTAGGCCCCGATCAGGAAAAAGCCCGCGATGCCCGCGTTGAATATACCCGTGTATCCCCACTGAAGGTTGAACCCGAGCGCGAGGATTGCGAAGACGATGGAGAAGCTGACGTAGAACCCGACGTTGATCAGGATGCCGGTATCGATGGCCATCCGTCGCTAGCCTCCATCGTCCCCGTCCGCCTGTTCGGCCTTGGCTGTTCTGGACAGGATGGCCTGGGTGATTCGCTCGACGAAATATACCCGGCTCACAAACGCCGGTGGGCGTCCTGCGATTCCCCACGGCCGCAGGATTAACACGACGATCAGGATGATGAATGGGATTGCGACTTTGTAGGCGGAAGCGTTGACCAGGCCGATGACGTCCGGTTGTCCGAGCCAGATGAATAGGGGGGCCGACATCTCCTGAGAGAGGCCGATGACGAGGCCGCCGAGCACCGCCCCCCACGGTGAGCCAACCCCTCCCACAATGACCGCCGCGAAGATCAACAGCAGGATGTTGAGACCCATCTCGGGCCGCAAGAAGCTCGTGAGGCCGAGGAGGACGCCGGCCGTCGATGCGAACGAGCAGCTGATAGCCCAGGTCGCATATGTGACCCGCTTCGTATCGATCCCCGTGGCCTTCGCGAGTTCGAGGTTGTCCGCCGTCGCCCGCATCGCTTTGCCGAGGTTGGTGTACGTCAGCAGGATGTGGGCGGAGACAACGAAGAGGAGCCCGATTGCCGGAGTGAGAATGTGCCGGATCGGATTCACCCCCAGGCCCGGCGCGATCGGAATATCGGAATATGCGGGGACGGGGTAGAGCCAGGGCCGTGTCGTCGCCAGCGTCCGGATCCCGTTTTGGATGATCAGGCCCAACCCGACCGAGGCGACGATCGGAGGAACCGGGCCACGGCCTTCCAACCGCGAGAAGATGACGAGTTCGAAGAGGATGCCGAACAGCGCGAGGACCGCGAAGGCGGCAATCGTCCCCCAGATGAGCGACAATCCGTTCAGGTTCACAAAGAGGGCGACGTACGCACCCAAGGCTATGATGTCTCCATGTGCGAAGTTGGCGAATCCCCGGATCCCGTAAATCAGAGTGAGGCCGATTGCCGAGACGATCACGATGCTGCTCACCGAGAGCCCAGCGATCGTGTAATTCAGGATGCTCACACCGAACCGGGCCGCTAGCAGGGCGTTCAGACCGACGAACGCGAGACACGCCACCCCCCCGCGGAGGAGCTGCCGGCGCGTCCTCCGGGTCAGGTGAAAAAGTCCGCGTCCCCCCCGTGCCACGGTCCACGCTGAGAGAGATTCCGGCTCGGGGGGAATCGCCATAGGCTGGTCTGTCCCGGTGGGAACGTCGGGAAGCCCATTAACTTTTCCCGGGCTCGAAGACCAAAGGCCTTACGCCGGTGAGGCACTTGTCGTGTCGATGGACGCCGATCGGCTCGTGCTGCTCGAGCCCTCGGGCCGGAAGCACCTCGTCGCTCTCGACCGCGACACGGTACAGGTCCCGCGAGTTGGCGTCGTGCGAGCCGACGCCCTTCGCGCCTCGGTCGGCCGGCGCTGGACAGTGGGGGGTCGTTCGTTCCTGGTACTGACGCCGTCGATTCGGGACGTGGTCGGGACGATCCGACGAAAGGCCCAGATCGTCGGTCCGAAGGATGCGGCCTCGCTGGTCTGGAATTGCGACCTGAAGGCGGGGGATTTCGTCGTTGAGGTCGGGACCGGTTCCGGGGCGCTCACCCTCGCACTCGCCCATGCGGTCGGTCCGGCGGGTCGCGTGGTCACCTACGACGTGCGACCTGACTTCCTCGACGTGGCCAAGTCGAACCTCTCGGCCGCGGGGCTCGACGGAAGGGTTCAGTTCAAGGTCGGTGACGCGCGGGTCGGGATTCCGGACCGGGATGCCGACGCGGTCATCGTCGACGTTCCCGATCCGTGGGAGGCCGTCGGGACCGCAGCGAAAGCCCTCCGGCCGTGCGGTCACTTCGCCTCGTTTTCGCCGAACGTGGAGCAGGTGAACCGCACCGTCGCGGTGCTCAGAACGGCGACATTCGTCGAGATCCGGACCGTCGAGATCATCGAACGGGGAATCGAGGCCCGGGACTCCGGGACGCACCCCTCGTTCGCGCCGCTCGGTCATACCGGGTACCTGACGTTCGCCCGCCACGTCCTCGAGACGATTTGACGCCAGAGGGTGGCCCGTCCACGCTAGCCCACGGACATTGGCTCGAAGCGAGTCGGCTGCACGACGCGACGTGCCAGCCGCGTGAACCGCTCGGCATGCTGGGTGTGGACGGGCATCACCGTCTCCGCGTCGATCGTCTCGATCATCTCCCCGACTTCCCGCTCGCTCAGATGGCCTGAGGCGTGGAGCTGGTACCGCCTGAGATCGAACCGATCGAGCCAGTTCTGCAACACTGTGTCGTTCACGTCGTCTTCTTCGAACGGCTCGCTTTTCGAGTGGATGAACGGCGAGCCTGGTGGCGGCCGAAGGTCGACGAGCTCGGGGAGGTGCCAGAAATCGAGCTGCACGAGATACTCCGCGGGCCGCGCGGCGATCTGGTCCGCGGTGACGACGCGGTCCTTCAGCTTCGCCTGCAGCTCCTTCTCCCAGAAATCCGTCTTTCGCATGAGCCGGTCGAACAGGATCAGGTCATCCGCGCGGGTGACATCCGGCACATCGATGTGCGTGTCCTTTCGGAGCGTCAGCAGGAGGTGGGCGGTCTTCGCGTTCACCACGAACTTGCGACCCACGGCCTGCGCGGTCTCGAAGAAAGTACGGATGCGGTCGACGTCGCGCCCCGGGAACGTGACGACCGCGAGCTTCTCCTGGAGCGGCTTCAGGAGGCGGATCGCGTCCGCCTTCACGTCCGCCTCCGTGAGGCTGCCCCGCGGGTCGTCAGGCGTGACCCGCGTGCCTTCCGTGATCAGCACGGAGGGCTTCGCCGCTTTCGCCGCGGCGATGAAATCCTCCGTCAACGCCTTCATCGGTCCGTGGTGGCGCAGATCCCCCGTGTACGCGATCGTGCCCTCGCTCGTGTGCACCAAGTACCCGTACGCCGCGGGAGCGCTGTGGTCCACATGGATCGGCTCGACCTCGACCCCATCGACCGTCTGCGCCTGGCCGGATCGGAACGTCTCGTACGCATGCGGTCCTAACTTGAGGAACGGCGCCCGCGCGGTCGTGTCGAGGGACTCGAGGATGGTCCGAGCGCCTTCTCCGAGGTGAACGGGGATGTTGGGATCAACGAATCGGAGTTGCTGCGTGTGGTCGTAATGAACGTGGGTGATGAAGATCGCCGAGAAGGCGGGGGGCTCCCACGCCATGTCCGTCGGGTCGAGCGCCTCCGCCGAATAGAGGCCGGGGATCTGTTTCACGAGGTCCAGGGCGAAGTAGTCTCGAAGGCCGAACCGGTCCCGCGGCTGGAGGAACTCGACGAAGTACTCTTCCCCGAGGTCGAATGGCGCCCCCATGTCGAGCCAGATTCGCGCGTCGCGGTCTTCGACGAGGATTTTGTTCCCCCCGATTTCCGCGACGCCGCCGTAAAACGTGAGTTTCGCCACGGCCCGCCCTCCCGACCGCGGTCACTCCGCGAGCTGCGTCACGATCACGTCCTTCACGGCCTTCATCGAGCGGAAGTTCAGAATGATGCGGCCCTCCGGGTCCGTCTTGAAGAGCCGCGTCTCGATGGTCTCCGTGGGCTGCACGAGGAGGGAGTGGATCCGCCCGGTTTTCGTCTCAAAGACGAAGTCCGAGAGTACGCCGAGGATTTGCCCATCTTCCGTCATCACGGTCTTCCCCCGGAGTTGTGTCGCGAAGTGCTTCATTCCGCGAAAGCGCGTATCCTCGGGACCGTATTTTGCCTTTCGGGCCTCGGTGGTCGTGACATCGGGATGAGACCGTCAGAGAAAGATTCTAACCGAGCGCCGGCGCACTGTCAGTACTTTCTTATACGCCGCGCGGCGTGTCTGCCGCCCACCGCGGAGGGTCTGGCCCATGGACGACATCGTCATCGAACGGAGCTGTTTCGTCGGCCTCGTCGCATCCGCCGTCGAGGCGTACAACCGGGAGACGAACGGGTTCCTCGTCGGCAATCGGAGGACGCGGCTCGTCCGGCAGCGACCCCGCGAGGTCACCGTCCTGCGGGCGGCCTATCCGCTGCAGACCGAGGACCGCAAGCCGAACTGGGTCAGCCACGGGAACGAGAAGGCGTTCAAGCGGGCGCGCGGGGCGATCGAGAACCTGGACGTGGGCTACGCGGTGTTGGGCGGCTTCCACAGCCACACGGGGGACGACGGGGCCGCGAGCCTCTCCCCCACGGATCTCGACTACGTCACGGACGAATTGCGCCGGCTCTCTCGAGATCGGCCCGAGGAACGCGTCCAGTGGCTGGAGGTCGTCATGGCCCTCAAGCGCCGCGCGTGGTCGCGGCGGCACGAGATCGGCTGGACCGCCCGTCAGTACCGCCGGAAGCTCGGCTGCTCGGTTGCGCTCGATGCCACCCATGGGTACGACATGACGATCGGCGGCTTCTGGGTGGAAGGCGAACCGGACGGCGTCCCGGGATCCTGGGACGTCGTCGGCACGCGGGAGGCTCGACTCCTCCTCCCGTGGAACCAGTGACGCGGCGGTCTCATCGAGTCGGCGGCGGTTGCTGGCCGGTCCAGGCCCTCCGGCCCAGGCGCGCGCTCAACAGTTCCTGAACTTTCGCGGGGTGACGGACCATGTCGATGTTCAAGACGTCGTCCCCCGTATCCACGACGATCGTCCCAATCTTCAGGATCCGCTGGCCGAGCGTCTGGTGAAGATCCACGCGCTCGAGCTGCGTGTACGGGACCATTTCGGTGTTCTTGTTGAGGATTCCGTCCTCGCGGATGATCTTGTTGTCCGTGATGATGTACCGCGTGGTCCGGCGCTTCAGCTCGGCTGTGACGAAGGCAAGGAACGCGAGGAACAGGAACACGGCCGCGACGATCGAGCTCGCGGGCAAGCCGGCCAGGGCCGGGTTCCCGAGTGAGACGAACCGCCAGGGGACCTGGAAGAAGAGGACGCCGGCGACGATCAGCGCGAGGACCATGGCCGTCCAATATCGAAGGGCGATGAGTCGCGTCGGTCGCGTCACCAGCAACGTCTGTTCGCCCTGATACGCCGTCGTCATCGTCAACCCGTCCGCGGCATTCATCCAGGGAGGCCAATAAAATGGTTTCGACCGGGGGCCAGTGGGCGTTCGACGGAACAATCTTCTTATCATCAGCACGGACTGACCCGGCTCGAACGCGATGACGGTCCTGTTCGGCACGCTTGGTTGGAGGCCGCAAAGCCTCGTCCCAACGATCCGGTCCACGGAAAATCTCGAGCGCGTGCAGTTCTACCACAGCGACCATGCGAAGAGTCGGGACGCTCGGTCGAAGGTGATCGAGTTCTGCCGCTCCCTGGGCGTCGCCGCGAGCGCGGTCGAGATTACCGACGCGTACGACCTGCTGCACGTGGCGGGCCAGATTCGCGCAGACGTTCGGAAGGAGCGAGCCGCGGGCACGGAACTGCGGTTCAACATCGCGGGCGGGACGCGGCTGATGAGCAGCGCCGCGCTGCTCGTGTGCATCCTCGAAGGCATCCCGGCGACCTATGTCCACGACGAGACGTACCGCGAGATCCCGCTTCCGCTCCTCCGGATGACGTATGGGGAGGGCCTCACCCCGCGACAGCGGGAGGTCCTCGCTTTCCTCGTGAAGAACCGGGAGAAGGACTTCACGGAGACGGCGTTGGCCCGGGCGCTCGGCGTCCATAAGGCCACGATGAATCACCACCTCCGCGAGCTCGACGAAAAGGGGGCCATCGAGCGCCGCGAGGACCCGAACGACGCGCGACGCTTGATCGTAAAGCCAGCCCCCGCGATGGAGCTGCTCGTCGGGTGACCGCTTGTCCGATCGGACGTTGATTGCGACGATGGGATTCGATGAACGTCACGTTCTCCCGGCGTTGCGGCTCATGCCCTATGATCGCTTGGTCGTCGTCGCCGGTCGGGGCACGTTCCGATCCCCTGGGTTCCGGCGACTCAAGGCACTGGAGCCGGACCTCCGCGCGGTCGGTGTCAAGCCGTTCGATCTCGGGGCGTCCCTCGCATCGATTCGCGAAACGATCGGACTGGCATCCCGCGACGGGCCCGTCCGGATCAGCGCGAGCGGTGGACCGAAAACCTTGACGAACGCCGCGATCCTTGCCGCATTTCAGGAAGGCATTGAGGCGTGGTACTGCGACCCGGATCCGGTGCGCCTGCCGGTCCTTCGCGGCATGCGGCTCGAGGAAGCTTTCTCCCCCGCGGAGCGCGTGGTTGCCGACCTCGTACGACGGCCCGTCCCGTATGATCGCTTGGTCACGACGGCTTCCGCGCGGGGACTCGCCCGCCGGACGGCCCACGCCGCGGTCCGGTCGCTGGCCGCAAAAGGTCTCATCGACATGCTCACCGAGCAGGGAGCGGTCGCGGTCCGGCCGTCCTCGCGGTTCGCGCTCTTCCGGGACCATCTGCGGCCCGCTGCCAAAAAGGGCTAAGAACGGGGAGCCGATGCCCGCGACGCCGGGGCGAGGCCATTGGTCCAGGTCCGAGTGGAAATCCATCTGAGGAAAGGCGTCACGGACCCGGAAGGGGAGAACGTTCAGAAAGCGCTCAAGCTCCTCGGATTCTTGGAGGTTCGAAGGGTTCGCAGTTCGAAGCTATTCCTGATCGAACTGGCAGGGACGGACGCGAAAGCCGCCCGTAAGCAAGTGGAGGAGATGTGCCGCCGACTCTTGGCAAATCCCGTGATCCACGAGTATGCGATCTCGATCGAAAAATGAGGCGCCACACGACAACGGGAGCGGGCGGAACGGAGTTCATACCTCTAAGTAGAGGTACGAACGACGGAGGTGGTCCGTCCCTCGATGGATGGACAACGTCTCAGGCGTACCCACCGATGCGCTCGCGGCGAGGGGGGGCCTGCAGGTGGTCCGCGGACGTCAAGAGCGACTTCTTCACCTCGCGGTCCGCCGCACGGATGAAGTCTTCCATCGTGATGCGATGCCGCTTCCCGCGGCGCAGCGATGTCCGCATCGCTTGGCGAACCACGTTGAGGATCGAACCGCCGCTGAGCGCGTACTTCTGGGCGAGGCTTTCGAAATCGACGCCTTTCGCGAGCGGTGCTTCCTTCGGGACCAGATGTTCGTAGATCATGCGGCGCATCGGGGCGTCCGGCATCGGGAACTCGACCGCGATGTCAATCCGACGGTCGAGGGCGCGGTCCATCACCTTCGCCAGGTTCGTGGCCAGGACCACGACTCCGGGGTAGTTCTCCATCTGCGCGAGGAGGACATTCACGTCCCGGTTCATCCAGGGCGTCGCCATGTAGCTCCGCCGCTGGAACACCGCGTCGGCCTCGTCGAAGAACAGGACCGCGCCGGCGTCGAGCGCCGTGTGGAACACGTGCTCGATGTTCTTCTCCGTCTCCCCGACCCACATGTTCTCGAGCTGGGCGTAGTTCACCACGTGCAGCGGTCGCCCGAGCTCGCTCGCGATCGCCTCGGCCGCCATCGTCTTGCCCGTCCCGGGCGGTCCGGCGAACAGGAGGGTGAGCCCCTTCGTCTTCTTCAAGACCTTCTTGAGCCCCCAGCGGCGGTACATGAGGCCCTTGTGGCGGAGTTCCGTGAGGGCGTCGAGTAATCCTTCTCGCGTCGTCTCCGCGAGGACGATGTCCTTGAGCGTGAATCGGGGTTGGACCGCCTGGGCCACGGGTCGCGGTGGCTCATGGACGTGGGACTCCGGCGGCTCGCGATCGTCGTCGGCCTGGTAGACCTCGACGCCGGCATCGAGGAGGCGTAGGATTCGGCGAACGTCATCTCGGGAGACGTGGCGGCACGACTCACGGATCCGGCCGCACTTCGGGCACTTCACAATCCATTCGTCCTGGTTCTCTTTGCCCACCCACAAACCTCCGAAAGCGAGTCGGGCGACGACCCCGCTAAGTGCTCGGCGCGCAAACACTCGCCTGGCTATTTAAACATCGCCCGACCGAGGGACTTCCGGTTCCCGCCACGCCGGGAACTCGCGGGTCATTTGGACCGCGAGGTCGAAGTTGTGAGCGGAGACCTCCTCGATGTTCACGCCGAGCGGCACGGGCGGCCTCGATTGCGCCGCGGCGGCGGAGAGGTGGGACCAGAGGGTGCGCGCGACCTCGAGGGACGCCTGGCCGGGCGCCAGGTTCTTCGCCGGGAGGAGTGCCTCCTCGGTCCGCGGCGAAACGGTGGCCCCGAGCCACACCAGGAACTCGAGGTCCGCGTAATCGGTGACGGGCGCGAAGCTCAACAGGACCGTCGCGGGCTTCAGGCCCTGCGCGGCGCATCGCCTCCCGTACGCCCGGAGGACCGTCGCCATGGGCTCCGCTTCGAAGAGCACCTGCGTCGAGAAGAAGTCGCACCCCGCGTGCGTTTTGTCGACGAGGCGGTCCACCTCGTGGTCCCGCTCCGGGATCGTGATGTTCCCCAGGGAGACATCGTCCCGGCCGCGGGTCGAGGCGCGAAGGATCCGGTTCGCCTCGATGACGGACGGACCCGGATAGCGCACCCAGCTGCTGTTCCCTCCGACGAACACAAAGTTTCGGAGGCGGTACCGCTCGAGCGACTCGCGAATCCACCGGCGGAGCGCGGTCGGCGTCGGAACGTGGGCGACGACCTTGTTCGCGATGGTGTCCTCGGGCAAGTCACTGCCGAGGAGCGTCGCGAAATCGCGCGGATCCATGTCGCGATAAAACGGCTGGCCCGCGTGGTTCTCGTCGAGGACCTCCGGGATGTTGATCGCGTCGAGGGTCCGGAGGGAACGCATCGCCTCCCGCAGACGATCGACGAAGGACTGGACCGCCTTCTCGCTCGCCCGCCTCCCCGGCGGGACGATCTCCAACACGACCGGGACCGATGCGAGGCGCTCGCGGAACGGACGTCGCATGCGCGCCCGCATGGGGGACTCGGCCTACTTGAACATTCTCTGAACGAAGAGAAGCATAATGTATCGCGGGCGGCTGTCTGCGATGAGGCGAAGGGTTGGGCGAGCGGATCCGGCGACGGCCCCTCCCGTTCCCCCTCCATGACGTCATCCTGAAGGATGCCTCGCCGCGGGACCTCTCGCAGATCAGCGATTCGATGGGCTTGGCGCTCAGCGTCGAAGAGATGCGGCGCATTCAATCGTACTTCAGTGGGATTGGACGGGACCCGACCGACGTCGAACTCCAGAGTTTGGGCCAGGCGTGGTCCGAACACTGTTGCTACAAGTCCTCGAAGGTGTTCCTCAAGGAGTTCATCTTCCCCGTGCAGGCGCCGTACGTGATCGACCGAGGCGACGCCGGCGTCGTCGAGTTCGACGAGGACCACGCGTACGCACTCCGGATCGAGAGCCACAACCATCCGTCCGCGATCGAGCCGTACGGAGGGGCGAGCACGGGGATCGGCGGGATCCTGCGGGACGTCCTTGCGATGGGCGCCCAGCCGATCGCCCTTGCGGACCCGCTTCATTTCGGGCCCCTCGACATTCCGACGGAGAAACTGCCGCGGGGGACGAAACATCCGAAGTACCTGTTCGGCGGCGTGGTCGCGGGAATCCGCGACTACGGGAACCGCGTCGGGATCCCGACCGTCGCGGGCTGCATCGTCTTCGACGAGGGATACCTCGGCAACATCGTCGTCAACGTGGCCTGCGTCGGCTTCGGGAAGAAATCCCAGATTGTCCGGAACCGGGTGGGCTCCGACCAGGACGTGTTCATCCTCGCCGGGGGCCGGACCGGGCGCGACGGGATCCACGGGGTGACGTACGCGAGCGTCGACCTGACGGACAAGTCGGTCGAGGCGTGGGAGGGCGGTGCCGTCCAGCTCGGCGATCCGATCCTAAAGGAGCCGCTGATCCACGCGTGTGTCGAGTCGGCACAAGCCGGGCTCCTCGACGGCCTCAAGGACCTCGGGGGCGGCGGCCTGTCCTGCGTCATCGGCGAGATGGCCCTCGCGGGCGGCTTCGGCGCGGAGGTGGACCTCGAAAAGGTGCTATTGAAGGAGGAAGGACTCGCTCCGTGGGAGATTTGGGTTTCCGAGAGCCAGGAGCGGATGATGCTCGCGGTCCGACCGGAAAATGTCCAAGCGGTTGTGAGGATCTTCGATCTCTACGATGTCCCCGCAACAGTCGTTGGTCGTGTTATCCCCGAGAAGATCTGCCGCGTCCGCTACGGCGGGGCCGTCGTCCTCGAGATGGACTTGCCGTTCTACACCGGCGGGCCGGAATACTCCCGACCGTGGAGTCCGCCGTCGTCCCTCCCAAGCCAGGATCTCAAGCTGCCTCGGGAGCCACGCGACTACCGCACGACGATCCTGGATCTCCTTCGCTCCCCGAACATCGCATCGAAGGAATACGTGATTCGACAGTACGATCACGAGGTCCGCGCCTCGACGGTGCTGAAGCCTCTCCAGGGCGTCGTGGGGAAGGCGGCCCACGGAGACGCTTCCGTGATCCGGCCGCGGATCGATTCGTGGCGGGCGCTCGCGATCGCGGTCGCGTCGACGCCCCAATTCACGGCGATCGATCCGTACCTCGGTGGGGCCACGGCCGTCGACGAGGTGTGCCGAAACGTGGTCGCGGTCGGGGCGAACCCACACTCGCTGACGAACTGCTTGAACTTCGGCAACCCAGAGAAGCCCGATCGTCTCTGGTACTTCCGCGAGGCCGTGCGGGGAATCGGGACGACCGCGAAGGCGCTCGGAATTCCAATCCCGTCGGGCAACGTCTCGTTCTACAACGAATCGACTCGCGGGCCGTGTCCTCCCACACCGGTCGTCCTGGGCGTTGGAGTCGTCGAGGACCTGCGGCAGTGCACGACATCGGATTTCAAGCGAGACGGTGATCCGGTCGTCCTGGTCGGGTCGACCCAGGCGGAGCTCGGTGGGTCCGAGTACCTTCGTCTTCGGGGCGGCACCGGACCCGTTCCGTCGGTGGACCCCCTGGGCCTGCGGGCGTCGATGGACCATCTCCTTCGCGCAATCCGCGCCGGCACGGTGGCCGCTGCGCATGACCTGAGCCACGGCGGCCTCGCGGTCGCGGCCGCGGAGATGTGTCTCGGAGGGGACATCGGCGCGGATCTGAAGACGACCGCGATGGACCCGATGCGCTGGGACGTGCAGCTCTTCTCCGAATCGAACGGCCGTTGGCTCATCGAGGTCGCGAAGGACCGATACGAGGCGTTCACGCACGTGATGGAAGGAATCCCGACGACGTACCTGGGCACGACCGGCGGACGGTCGTTGCACCTGGGACGCGGCCGTCAGTGGACCTCCCTCGCGGTCCCGGCCATGCGGAAGGCGTGGAGCGAG
>VBMG01000039.1 GCA_005878485.1 Methanobacteriota archaeon
TCGACGTGAGCGCGGCGACGAGCACCGCGACGAGGGCCAGTCCCCCCAGCGGAATCAACGCGATCCATCGCGGTTCGTACCGCAGGTGCATGTAGTAGGCGACAACAAGGCTCGCCTTGATCGCCGCAAGGACGACCAGGATGGTAATCGTCTCGAGCCGCGGCAGGCGGAGGCTGTAGACATTCAGCTCGATGAATGTCACGACGGCGAGGATCACGAACACGACAACGTAAGGGCGCTTCCGAACCTCCTCGACCGGAGCCGTTCCCGTTGCCGTCGCGGTTGCCATCCGTCACCTCAGATCAGGTACACGATCGTGAATAGGAAAATCCAGACCACATCCACGAAGTGCTAGTACAGCCCGACGAGTTCCACGGCTTCGTGATTCTCTTTCGTGAATCCGCCTTTGAACGCCTTCCGGGTGACGTACGCCATGCCGATCACGCCGGCGGTCACGTGAGAGCCGTGGACGCCCGTCTGCGCGTAGAACGTCGGGCCATAAAGCGGATTGACGTTGAACGGTGCGCTCTTGAACGTGAGGTGCTCGCCGAAGTACAGATGTTGGTACTCGAATGCCTGGATGCTGAGGAACGTGATCCCGAGTAACAGGGTCGCCGCGAGGAACAAGCGGAGGCGCTTCTGATTTCCACGCTCGATCGCCCCCAGCGCCTCGACCATCGTCAGGCTGCTGCAGATCAGAATGAATGTGTTTAGGCCGGTGAGGGGCACGTTAAGGATAGGAGGGGTTACACCCGGGATGACCCACTCCCCGCCGTATTCTGGCGTACCGAGGACGGTCGTCCGCAACCGCAACGTCCAGGAGGTCCCAATCACCGCGGAAAACAACATGATCTCGGTTGCGAGGAAGAGCCACATCCCCAGCTTCCGGGCGCTGACCCGCGGAAACTTCGACTCGATCGCGGAGATAGCGCCATAGAACGCGCTCGATGGCCGCTGCAGGTCTTGATGGATCCAGCCACCAAGCCCGCCGCCAAAGATCGCGAGGCCGACGAGGAGCATCGGGATGCTGACGGAGACAATCCCGACGTAGCCGACGCCCATCCCGATTGCGATGATCACGGGCCACGGGCTCCCGTGGTGCTCCTCTGCCTCGCCCGTGGGTTCCGGGTGCGCCATCTGCCTCGGACCGGCGCAGTGGATAATCCGGCTCGCTATAACGTCTTCGCTTTATCTGGACCGACGCAACTCAGTTCGGCCTCAGGACCCATGCATCGTGCGCGAGGCTCAGGAACAGGTCGCGGGATTTCGACCACTCGATGAGCCAAGTCGGGACGGGGATTCGCGGGCCCTCGGGTCGAAATCGCATGCATCCGCCGTTCGATCCGAGGTGAATAAAGCCATCGTCGTTTGTGCTGATTTCAATTCTTAAGAGGTATAACGCGCCGCGCGGCTCGCGATAATGACCGGCCTATCGAGGTTGTTCAGCGGGGCGAGGCGCGACGGTCCAATCTTCGCACGACGAAACTGCTTATACTTGCTTTCCGGATGGGGAGCCGCCCGGGATTCTCCATGCCGACCGTCCGGCGGATGAAGGCGAAGCTCGCGCTCATGGGCGAGGGCGGAGTCGGGAAGACTTCGTTGATCCGACGGTTCGTCCTGAACGAGTATCAGGACACGTATCTCCACACGATCGGCACGAAGGTGAGCAAGATCGAACTCACGGTCCCGTACGGCGCGGATGTCGAAGTCCAGCTCAGCATGTCGATTTTTGATATCATGGGCCAACGGGGATTTAGGGACCTCGTGAAAGAGACGTACTACCACGGTGCCCAGGCGTTGATGGGCGTCTGCGACCTGACGCGCAAGGACAGCCTCCATTCCCTGAACGACTGGATTCCGTCAGCACTCGAGGTCGCGGGCGACGTGCCGGTGTTTCTCGTCGTGAACAAGAGGGATCTGCGAGAACGACAGGCCATTTCGGAGGACGATATCCGGACCCTCGCGGAGCCTTTCCGGGCGCCGTACATCTACACGTCGGCTCGGACGGGTGAGTTCGTTGAGGATGCGTTCAACGCCCTTGCGATTGAGGTTGTCGACCGTGCCTTCCAACTGGAACAAGCCCGCGCCGTCGAACGCGGATTGCGAGAGAAAGTCCTCTCGCTCCTGGAGAAGCGGAGGTCTTTGGGCCTGACAAAGAACCAGTTCTTCGAGATTCTCCGCGGCGTGAACTTCGACGATCTCAAAGCGGAGCTCACACGACTCGAAGGGGAGGGGCTCGTGACCGTGATGTGGTCCGGGGCCTCGGACTTTACCGTTTTCATCACGCCGCAAGGGGCGGCCGCCGGGCGACCGGTAACGTGGGAAGAGGAGTAAGAGAACCCGACCCAGGGGGGAGCGCACGAAGAAATCCCAGCTCGAGCGAATCCTGCAATCCCTCGATCCCCTCCCGAATCCCGTCGCGCCCGCGGAGCAGTATCCGACGCCGGCCGGGATCGCGGCCGAGGTCGCATACTTCGCGACCGCGAAAGGCGATATCGCGCGTCGCACGGTCGTCGACCTGGGCTGCGGGAACGGCGTCCTCGCGATTGCGGCGAGACTCCTCGGTGCAGACCGAACCGTCGGAGTCGATTCGGACTCGGCGGCCATTGAGGTCGCACGGCGGAACGCGGAACGGGCGCGGGTGGAGGTGGAGTGGCGCCCCGACGACGTGCGGTCCGTCCGGGAGCCCTTCGATACGGTCCTCATGAATCCTCCGTTTGGTTCTCAAACGTCGCACGCGGACCTCCCATTCTTCGAGGTCGCGCTCGCCCAAGGCCGCGTCGTCTACACGTTCTTGAACGCGAAGTCCGAGTCGTTCGTGCGGCGACACGTTGAGTCCAATGGCGGAAGCCTAACGGATCGCAGCCTGTACGCGTTCCCGATCCGGCACACATTTCCGTTTCACCGCGAGGAACTCCGCCATGTGGACGTCGTTCTGTACCGCGTCAAGACGGCGAAGGGCTAAATACCGAGGTCCCCTGTTCGCCCGGAACGAAGGGGTGAACCGAGCGAATGGAACCGAAGATGGTCCTCCCGGGGGACGAGATCGCGGTCGCGGAGGAGTTTGAGCCCGGCGAGGGGACGTACGAACGGAACGGCCTCGTGTTCGCGGCGACGCCCGGCGTTCTCGTGCTGGATCCAGAGAACCGGGTTGCCCGGGTGCGGGCGTTCAACCCGCCGGCCGAGCTCAAGGTCGGGGACATCGTCTACGGAGTCGTCGACGATATCCGGGGGATGATGGCGACCGCGACGGTCAGCGCACTGCATGGCCGCAGTCGGCAGATTAGCGGAGAAACGGAAGGGACGATTCACATTTCGAACGTATCCGAGGAGTACACGGAGGACATCCACGACATGTACCGCCTCGGAGACGTCGTCCGTGCGAAGGTGATCCAAGTCAAACCGTCACTCCAACTGACGACCGCGGAGCGAGACTTGGGCGTCGTGAAAGCCCTCTGTTCGGTCTGTCGCGGGCCGCTCGAGTTGCGGGGCCGAGAGCTTTACTGTCCGCGCGACGAGCGGACGGAGCGCCGCAAGCTCGCGGCCGACTACGCCGACCTTCGTCTCTCCGTTCCTGCGAGCGAACTCGGCGGCGGGACGGTCGCCGAGAAGCACCGCGAGCCGCGGGGAGAAGGTCAGGATCGCGGAGGACGCGATCGCGGACGAGGGGGAGGGCGTGATCGGTCCCGAGATCGCGGTGGCGGCCGGGGCCGCGAAGGACGGGGCCCTGGGGGCCGCGGCGGACGCGATCGAGATCGCGGACGTCGCCACTGAAATCGCAAAGAATCGCTGACCGTTCCGTTCCGAGAATTAGCATCAAGAACGGAAGGCAAAGGGATAAGAACGTACGCTGTAATAGCAGCGTTCAGAGGTCGTGAATGCCTCCTTCCAACGAGGAAGTGATGAAGGAACTCGCTCGCCTTCGCACGGAGATTCAGCAGCTCCGCGAGGTCGTGAGCGCGTTGTTCAACGCGGTCTTCGAGGAAGGGGAAGAAGACTGGGACTCGGTCCCCGAGAAGGACGAGTTCAACCTCTACAACTGACTTTTCGCCCTCGATATCGGCGCCCAAATCGGCTTGCAGGAGGCCCTTCGCGTCGCTCCCGGATGCGATCCCGTTTGATGGGCGACCCCCGTTGCGGCGGCCCTGAAACGAAAACGGGCCGAGCGATCGGATCGTTCGCGGCCAGACAAAGTCATAAGCCGCCCATCCGTTCCGCGGGCCGTGAGACGGCCGGACCGGTATCGTCGACAGACGGTCCTCGCGGAAATCGGGGCCGAGGGCCAGCGGGCGCTGTCCCGCGCTCGCGCCTCGGTTGTCGGCCTGGGAGCGCTGGGCAGTATCTCCTCGGACCTCCTTGCCCGCGCGGGCGTCGGCCACCTTCGCCTCGTCGACCGGGACGTTGTCGAGCTGACGAACCTGCAGCGGCAGTCGCTGTACTCGGAATCGGACGTGGACCGGCCAAAGGCGGAGGCCGCGGCGGAGCGTCTCCGATCCGTGAACTCGGGAATCGACATCGAAGCAGTCTCGAAGGACGCCCACTCGGCGACCGCTCGCGACATTCTCCACGGGGCCGACATCGTGCTCGACGGCACCGACAATCTCGAGACGCGGTTCCTCCTGAATGAGGCCGCGATCGACCTCGGCATCCCGTTTGTCTACGCCGGCGCAATCGCGACGTATGGGATGGTGTTCGCGATTCGCAGCCCGGATACGGCGTGCTTCCGCTGTTTCAACCCGAACGCGCCACCGCCGGGAAGCCTCCCGACGTGCGAGACCGCGGGCATCTTCAACGCCGTGTCCGCGCAAATCGGCGCGATCCAGGCGGGGGAGGCCCTCCGATTGCTCCTCGGGGAGGCGCCGTCGGGGGATCTCCTCATCATTGACGGCTGGCGCCCGGAGATCCAGAAGATTCACGTGGGTCGTCGGTCCGACTGCCCTGCCTGCGCCCTCGGTGAGCGGGAGTATCTCGGGGCGAAGCGGGCCCAGGTGTTGGTCTCCTTGTGCGGGAGCGACACGATCTCCCTCGACCCGGTCCACCGCGGGGCGATCGACTTGGAGGCACTCGCGCGGCGGCTCGAGGCACTCGGGTCGGCGCGCCGTGCGGGCGGCGTCCTCGTGGTTGACGTGGAGGGCCGACGCCTCACGATTTTCCCCGATGGACGCGCCCTGATTCGGGGCGTGAACAGCGAGGCCGAGGCCCGGACGGTCTACGCCAAGTACGTGGGGATCTGAGATGGCGCAGAAAGGCGTACTCCTTCTGAGCGGCGGCTTCGACAGTCCCGTCGCGGGCTACCTCATGGCCCGCCAGGGGCTCGACCTCGTTGCGGCCCACTTCTCGCTCGAACCGATCACGGACGACGCGGCCGCGATCAAGGCGCGGACCTTGTGCGGGCTTCTCGGCATCCGGTCGCTCTACGTCGTGCGCGTGGGGGAGTCGTTCGCAGAGGTCGCCCACGTCGCGAACCGTCGGTTCTACTTCGTCCTCACGAAGCGCCTCATGGTCCGCCTCGCGGACGGAATCGCGGATCGGGAGTCGGCCGACGTCCTCGTGACCGGGGAGAACCTCGGCCAGGTTTCGAGCCAGACCCTCGCGAGCCTCCGGGCGATCGACGCGGTCGCCCGCCATCCGGTCGTCCGCCCCCTGATCGGGTTCGACAAGCAGGAAATCGTGGACCGCGCGAAGGCGATCGGCACCTACGAGGTCTCGAAGGGCCCGGAGATCTGCGACCTGCTCGGACCCCCGAAACCCGCGACCCACGCGCGGCTGGACCAAATCCTCGCCGAGGAGGCGAAGGTCGATTCGGAACGCCTCACTGCTTCCTGCCTCGCGGGCGTCGCGGCGGAAAAGTTGAAGGGGGACGGGCCCGCTGTTCCAATCTCGTCGAGTCCCAGGTCTACCCGATGACGTACTACCTGCTCAAACCGTGCCGGACCGCAACCGCCTTCATTTCGACGCTCAAGAAGGCGCAACGGGTGGACCTGACGGAGGCCGCTGAGCGCTTGCGCACCCAGGGCTGGCACGTGAGCGACGTGAAGGTCATGCTGATCCTCGAGGGCGAGCCGGAACTCACCCTCTATGAGAGCGGCAAGATTCTCGTGAAGACGGACGACGAGCGACTCGCGCGGGAGGCCGTCGACCGCGTCTACCAAGCCATCGGACCGATGGCCCCGATCCCCGCCGCGGCGTGACGCTCCCGGTATTGAACGCAGGAGATTCCGAGAAGCTATATACCCCTCCCCGCGAATGATAGTCGCAGAGGAGGACCCGTTTGAGGCGCCGGGCGGCACTTGCGATGGCCGTCGTCGGCTTGCTTCTCGTTGCGGGAATCGCATACCTGGGCTCCTCCGCGTCCGGGACCCTCTACATCTACGTGCGGGATGCGCCGGCCGACTGGAAGCACCTGACCGTCACGTTCTCCGACATCCAAGTCCACCGCGCCGCGGCCGGCAACGCGAGTGATTGGACCTCCCTGCCGCTCTCCTCGCCCACCATCGACTTCATGGCGCTCGGGAACCTCACGAAGCTCCTCGCCTTGGACCGGGCTGCGGCGGGCAAATACACGCAGCTTCGGCTCGTTGTGGATGCGGTGGATGGCGTCCTGGCGGACGGCACCCCGATCACGCTGACCGTCCCGGATGGCGTCCTCAAGACGGTCCTTCCGTTCACCGTCCCGGGGAGCGGCGCGGTGAGCGTGACGCTCGACTTCGACTTGGCAAGTTCCATCCACGCCGCGGGCGGGACCTGGATTTTCCGTCCCGTCCTCGGGTCAATCCAGGTGACCTGACCCCACGATTGTCGCTGGGGGTCGACACATCTCCGTCGGCGTAAAGGCCCGGGTCGACGACGAAGAAACCAAACCCGGGACTCTACGCGTGGCGGGCGGTACTCCGCCCCGCCCTCACTCCCCATACCGGCGTTGCCGCATCTGGTACGACCGTAATGCCCGGAGGAAGTCGATCTTCCGGAAACCGGGCCAATAGACGTCGACGAAATACAGCTCCGCATAGGCGAGTTGCCACAGGAGGAAGTTCGAGATGCGCTCTTCGCCGCTTGTGCGGAGGACCAGGTCCGGATCCGGGAGGTCGGCCGTGTATAGCCGTTTCGAGAAGAACTTCTCGTCGACGTCGGCCGGGTCCACCTTGCCGGCCTGCGCGTCGCGCACGACATTGCGGATCGCCAAGAGGATCTCCTCACGGCCACCGTACGCGACCGCGACATTGAACCTGTACTGGTCGTAGTCCTTGGTCCGTGCCTCCGCATACTCGATTGCCTCGATGACTTCCGCGGGAAGGAGCTCGCGGTTCCCGAACACGCTCACGCGGATCTTGTGCCGATGGACCCGTTCATCATCGCCGACCTTGCGGAAGTTCTCCGCGAACAGGTGCATGAGGTGTTGGACTTCTTCGCTCTCGCGGCGGATGTTTTCCGTGGAGAACGCAAAGACCGTGAGGATGCGGACACCGACATCGAGGCACCACTCGAGCACCTCCTCCAGCTTGTCGCGGCCCTTCGTGTGACCATCGAGGACGTTGCCCAGACCGATCTCCCGCGCGAACCGGCGGTTCCCGTCCATGATGATCGCGACGTGATGGGGGACCGCGGCCTGCTTGACCTGATGGAGGAGGCGACGCTCGTACGCTTGGTACGCGGCGTCGCTGATGATTTTCGAGATGTCCGTCGGCATCGACGAATTTCGCACGATTGGGACCGACCTATTTATCCGTTCGCGGGAACGCCGCCGCCGGAAGCCTGGGGAGGCAGTGAAGGTTCCGCGATCCGGTTTCCTCCCAACGGACGAAGCAGTTTCGCGCAGCTCGGCCGCAAAGATATTTAAGGACGGTGCTCGGTTGGTCCCACCGTTCCATTCATCCCGTCAGTGTGATTTAGTGGCCTCATCGATGAAATTGGTTGAATATCAGGACCTTTACCGTAAGCTCGCCACCCCGGAGGACATCGACTTCCTCGCGGAGAACGCCGGGTACGACAAGGAACTTCTCCTTGTGATCTATACGCAGCGCATCGTACGCGAGACGACGAAGAAGTTCTACCGTGTGAAGGCGCAGGCCCGTCGGCTGGCGTTCATGTGGCAGAACGGATCGAGTCTCCTCGAGATTGCGCGCAAGTTCGAGTTCCCGCCGATCTTGACCGCCCTGATGGTCCTCGAGCAACGGAAAATTTCCCGAAAGCAGTTCTGGAAGATGATCAACGATCTCGCCAGCGTGAAGGACCGCCGTCTCCGTCGGGAGCTCGAGGACGTGAATCGCACGGACATCGTCTACTCCCCCGGGGGCAGCGCCCGTCAATACGCGCGCGGACGGTGGGGCGAGGCAAAGCTCCACACCTGGCTCGACGCCCGCGGACTCGTGTACGAGACGGAGAAGGATCTTCGCGCGAAGTACGACAAGACCCCCGACATCTTGTTGCACATACCGCTCGAGATGAACGGTTCGAGGAAATACTGGATCGAGTCGAAAGCGACGTTCGGAGACCCCTACGAAATTCGGCGCCACCTTCGGAAGCAGCTCCAACCGTACAGCGACCTGTTTGGCGATGGGGCCGTCGTCTACTGGTTTGGCCATGTGGACGATCAACAGTACGAACTGCCGGTGGGGGTTGACATCGTCAGCCCGCAGTTTTTCGAGACGCCACCGGTCCCGTTCCCGTATGTGCCGGTCGGCGAGACTCCGCTCGAGGAAGCGCCGCTCCAACCCGGCGCGGTCGGTCTCCGGGAGTAGCCGCCGAAAACGTTTAAGTTCTCTCGTCGCATCGTCGCCGTGGTGCCGGAAGAAGAAGTCGTCCGGGTCCGCATGCCGCGGGGGAAGGACGGCGAAATCCTCGGAATCGCGGACCAGCTGCTTGGAGCGTCGCGGATTCGCGTGATGTGCCAAGACGGAAAGAGCCGGCTCGGTCGGATCCCCGGGAAGCTGAAGAAGCGGATGTGGATTCGCGAAGGCGACCTCCTCGTCGTCAAGGTGTGGCAGTTCCAGGACGAGAAGTGTGACATCCGTCACCGGTACACGAAGACCGAGTCGACCTACATGAGCCGCCGCGGCCTCATCCCGAAAGCGATCAATATCTTCTGACAGCCCACAAAGCTCTTAGTTGGGCGGATCGTTCGTTTCGCAAGCCATGATTGACGAGCGACGCATGCGAGGCCTGGAGGCCCAGGTCGACGCCCTCCGAACAAAGGAGAAAGACTCGGAGACTCGCAAGACCTACGACGAAGTCTTCGACCACGCCGCCCTCCTGACGATTGCCCAGCTGATCACGGACGGGGTCCTCTCGACCCTCGACTACCCAGTGAGCACGGGGAAGGAGGCGAACGTCTTCCACGCGACGGGTCCCGATCGGCGCGCGAAGGCGGTGAAGATCTACCGGATCGCGACCGCGACGTTCCGGAACATCGCCGTGTACATCGAGGGCGATCCGCGCTTCAAGAAAGTGAAGCGCGCGACGAGACCCACGCTCCTGGCATGGGCCCAGAAGGAATACAAGAACCTCGTCCGGATGGGGGACGCCGGTGTGCGCGTGCCGAACCCGGAACGGGTGCTCGACAATGTGCTCGTGATGGAGTACATCGGGGACGAGACCCAGCCTGCGCCGTCCCTCCGCGAGGTCGCCTTAGAGGATCCGTACGCCGTCTTCAATGACGTCGTGGCGAACATGCGGGGAATCCGGGAGTCGGAACTCGTGCACGCGGACCTGAGTGAATACAACCTCCTGTGGTGGGCCGGACAAGTCGTCGTCATCGATGTTGGACAAGCGGTCCCCCTCGACCACCCGCGGGCGGCGGAGTGGTTCAAGCGGGACGTTGCGAACGTCGCCCGGTTCTTCAAGCGGCGGCGCGTCGACGTGACCCCGGCGACCCTCGAGCGAGCGATCCTGGGAGGATGAGATGCTCTACGCGCGCATTTCCGCGGAACGCATCGGCGTCCTGATTGGGTCCGAAGGCGCGACGAAAGACCGTCTACAGAAGGCGACCGGGACGCGAATCGCCGTGGACTCCACGAGCGGCGAGGTCACGATCGACGAGTCGACCGCGAACGATCCAGTCTTGGCCCTCAAGGCCCGAGACGTCGTCCACGCCATGGCGCGCGGGTTCTCGGAGGATCGGGCGTTCCGACTCCTCGACGAGGACGCCTACCTAGAAATCCTCGACATCAAAGATTTCGCGCACTCCAAGAATCGCGTGTCCCAGATTCGTGCCCGGTTGATTGGCACTCGGGGCAAGACGCGTCGGCTGATCGAGGAGCTCACCGGGGTCGACGTCAGCGTGTGGGGGCACACGATCGCGCTGATTGGCGGATCGTTCGAGATGGCGATCGCACGAGAGGCGGTCTTCATGCTCCTCCGCGGCAGCGAGCACAAGACCGTGTACCGGTTCCTCGAGCGGAAGCGGGCCGACCTCAAGGTCTACCAAATGGGCTTCTGATCTTCCCCAGGGAAACGAGCCGCGAAGATTGTTATAGGCGCACCGGACTACCGCGGCGCGGTCCCTCATGCCGAAGCATGTCTACCTGTTTGAAGAGGGCAACGCCTCGATGCGGGACCTCCTCGGCGGCAAAGGAGCCGGCCTCGCCGAGATGACGCGTCTCGGGTTCGCCGTCCCGCCCGGCTTCACGATTACGACGAAGGTGTGCAACGCGTACAACAAGTCGGGGCGCTTCCCGCCCGGGATGTGGAAGCAGGTCGACGCCGCGCTCTCTCAGGTCGAGTCAAAGGGGGGTCGTCGGTTTGGGGACCCCGCGAACCCGCTGTTGGTTTCCGTTCGGTCTGGTGCGAAAATCTCGATGCCCGGGATGATGGACACGGTCCTGAACATCGGACTGAACGACTCGACCGTCGAGGCTCTCGCCCAGATGTCGAACGAACGGTTCGCTTGGGATACGTATCGGCGGCTCGTGTCGATGTACGGGCGGATTGTGAAGGAGATCGACGGTCGAAAGTTCGAAGCCACCTTGGACCGCCACAAAGAGAAATCCGCGGCGCGCAAGGACACCGACTTGGGGCCGGGCGAGCTGAAAGCGGTCGTGGCGGATTTCAAGGACCTGTACCGCCACGAGGTCGGCGAGGAATTTCCGTCGGACGTGAAACAGCAACTGCGGGAATCCGTGGCGGCCGTCTTCCGATCTTGGAACGGAAAGCGGGCGGTGGACTACCGAACCTTCAACAAGATCCCGCACACGCTCGGGACCGCCGCGAACACTCAGATGATGGTGTTCGGCAACATGGGGCCCGACTCGGGCACGGGGGTTGCGTTCACCCGGAACCAAGTGACGGGCGCGAAAGAGCTGTACGGGGAGTACCTCCCGAACGCCCAGGGCGAGGACGTCGTCGCGGGAATCCGAACGCCAATGAAAATCGCCGAGCTTCGGGGCAGTTATCCGGAGATCTACGCCGACCTCTCGCGCGTCGCTGAGCGCCTCGAGAACCATTTCCGAGAGGCCCAAGACATCGAGTTCACCGTCGAGCGGGGGAAGCTGTGGATCCTCCAGACCCGGGCCGCCAAGCCTCCCGCCCGGGCCGCCGTCCGGATCGCCCTCGATATGGTTCGGGAGCGCCTTGTTACGAAGCAGGAAGCACTCCTCCGGATCAAGCCGGATCATGTGATTCAACTGCTCCTCCCTCAGTTCGACGAAGCGGCCAAGGCCGAGGCGAGGCGTGCGGGCCTGTTCCTCGCGAAAGGCCTCAACGCGTCCCCCGGTGCCGCGATGGGCGTCGTGGCCTTCGATCCCGACGAAGCCGAGAGGATCGGCCGGGACGAGGCAAAGCCGGTCATCCTCGTGCGGCTCGAGACCTCCCCGGACGACGTGCATGGAATCCTTCATTCGAAAGGCGTCCTCACCGCGCGAGGAGGAGCCACAAGCCATGCGGCCGTCGTGACCCGGGGCCTCGGCATCCCGTGCGTCGCCGGATGCGAGGCAATCCAGGTCGACTACGACGCGGCCGAATTCCGCGTCGGGGACAAGGTCGTTCGCCGCGGGGAACATCTCGCGATCGACGGCAGCACGGGCGAGGTCTTCGCAGGAGCGATTCGGACGATTGCTCCGGACTTCGAGCGAGAGGCCGAGCTGCAGACGCTGCTCGGCTGGGCCGACGAGGAACGGGCGCTGCAGGTGTGGGCGAACGCGGACTATCCGCGAGACGCCGCACGGGCGCGGAAGTTCGGCGCCCAAGGCATCGGCCTCGACCGCACGGAACACATGTTCATGGAAACGGATCGACTGCCGATCGTCCAAGAGATGATCCTCGCCGCGCCCGAGTATCGGAAGGTCAAGCGGCAGCGCGGTGCGTTGGCATCCCAGTTCGAGGCAGCGACAAGCGATCGACGCCGCGACCTCGAGGGCCGACTCGCCGAACTCGACTCTCGCCTCGAGGACCTCTCGAGGCGGTACCTCGGATCCCTCGACCGCATCGGCCAAATGCAGCGGGACGACTTCGTCGGAATCCTGAGGGAGATGGCCGGACTCCCGGTGATCATCCGCCTCATCGATCCTCCGCTCCACGAGTTCCTGCCGCGGTACGAGACCTTGCTCGTCCAGGTGACGAAGCTGAGAATCGCGCGCGGGGACCCCGAGGCGTTCGTCCGTGCCGCAACCGCCGAGGAGGACCGGGCGCTCCTCGCGGAGGCCCGGAAGGTCGGCGGCTCGGATGTTGCCCGAGGGATCCAGGCGCTTTTGCCGCGCAAGGAGCGTCTCCTTGAAGCCGTGAAGCTCTCCCGCGAGGCCAACCCGATGCTCGGACTTCGCGGCTGTCGCCTCGGCATCATGTTTCCCGAGATCACCCGGATGCAAGTCCGCGCGATCTTCGAGGCGGCGTGTCGCCTCCAGAGGGAAGGCGTCGATGTCCGGCCGGAAATCATGATTCCGTTGGTCGGCCTCGCGGAGGAGTTGCGGGTCGAGCGGGAGGCGCTCGAAGCGGAGGCGAAGAGCGTCATGGAGCGAGAGGGCGTTTCGGTCGCCTACAAGTTCGGCACAATGATCGAGATCCCGAGGGCCGCCCTCGTCGCCGACGAGATCGCTCGGCACGCGGAGTTCTTTTCGTTCGGGACGAACGACCTCACCCAAACGACGATGGGGTACAGCCGCGACGACGCGGAGCCCAAGTTCCTGCTCGACTACATCGAGGAGGGCATCCTGCCGAACAATCCCTTCCAGACGATCGATCGCAAGGGCGTGGGCCAGCTGATGCGGATGTGCGTCCAGCGCGGGCGCAAAGTCCGCCCGAATCTCGAGATCGGGATCTGCGGAGAGCACGGCGGGGACCCCGCGAGCATCGACTTGTGCCACGAGATCGGCCTCAACTACGTCTCGTGCTCGCCGTTCCGCGTGCCCGTGGCCCGCCTGGCGGCCGCCCATGCCACGCTGCGACGCAAGATGCCCGCGTCCGAGGACGGCTGACCCGAGGCCTCGGCATGGCGGACTTGGCGACCTCTCCGTACTTTCTCCTCATCCTGCTCATCGCCGCGTTTGCACTCCCCCTCGTCTACCTCGTTTGGATCCGGAATTCCGTTCGGTCCGGTCGGGAGCCGTGGTCCACGGTCCTGAAAGCGTTCTCGTGGGGTGCGGTGCTCAGCGTGATTATCGCCTTGGTCCTCAGCCTTGTGTTCATCCTGATTCTCAATCAAATCGGGCCCTTGAACGATTTCTTCGCCCGCCGATTCGCGGATCCGACCACCGCGATCGGAGTCCTCGTCGTCGCCCCGATTGTCGAGGAGGCCGCGAAAGGCGTCGGAGCGACGGCGGGTCGCCCGCAGACCCAGTCGAAGGCGGACGGCCTGGTCTACGGCGCGGCCGCGGGCCTCGGATTCTCGGCGATGGAGAACCTGTTTTACGCGCTCGCGGCGCTCTTCGTCACCGGCGTCGGTCCGTCCGGCTCCCTCGTCGTGGTGGGGGTGCGATCCTTTTCCTCCTCGTTCCTCCACGCGAGTTCAACCGCGGTTTTCGGGTACGGGCTTGCGAAGGCTTGGCTCACCAAGCGACCGTGGGCGATCTTGCCGTTCTACTTCGTCGCAGTCGGGATGCACGCGACGTTCAACTTCTTCTCAACCCTCGCGCTCACATATTCGGATCAGAACAACATCGTGGGCGAAGCCCTTGCGTTCGTCGCGGCGGTGACGTTCGCGATCGTCGCATTCTCTATCGTGCGGTTGAGACTCGCATCGGGGCGGCGTGCGCCGCAGTAGGGCGAGCCGCGCTCACGAAATCGTTATTTACGCCGGACCGCGTGCAGACCGGCGCATGCGGTTTCGCTTCGAGATGGATGGGGAAGCCTACTCGAAAAACAAGGAGACCTTCAAGCGGATTCTCGCGAAGCACGGCTTGCGGTGGAAGGGCTCTCTTGAGCGGCCGTTCTGGGCGAGCGGAAGCGAGCGCGTGACGGCCGTCTTCGATCGGGACCGGGAGAAGGACATCTTGCGCAGCGCGACCCTCGTCTGGGAGAGCGTGAAGAAGTCGACCCTCCTCGAGGAGCTGAAAGGTTGGGCCTGGGAGGTCGGCGCGAACGTCTCGGAGGATCGGTCCCCCTCCGCGGAGGAGGTCACGGACGAGGTCGAACGGGCGCTCCGGAACTGGGACCTCATCTGGAAACCGAACGTGGACCTCTTGCGGGCGCAGGGGCGGCCCTCGACGTGGATCGAAGCGGACGTGAAGCGCTGGAAGCAGCGACGGCTCGAGCGGCGCCGCGAGCTCATCGGGCAGGCGACGGACTAGAACGCGGCTTGGGAGTGGACTTCGAGCGCATCAAAGCAGTCGAAACAGTAGCCTTGGCGGCGATCCTCCGGAAGCAGCACGATTCGGGTGTGGCACTTCCGACACCGAGCCTCGCGGTCCCCCCCGTCCGAAATCCGCCGCGTGTCCGGTCGAATCTTCCATGAAATTCTACCCGCCCCCCCGAGGCGAACCCCGCCGCGGCACGGAGCCTCCGAACTCTATAAAAACGTTGTGCGGCGGGGCGACACCGAACTCGACGGCGGTTTAATGTGGACTCCGCTTGTTGTCGCCGCACGTGCTCGCGGGTTTCGTGACCTTCGAGGGAATCGACGGTGCGGGGAAGACGACGGTCAGCCGTCTCGTGGCGGAATTCCTTCGGGCGAAGGGACATGCGGTCTTCCTCACGAGCGAACCGACGAAGACGTGGCTCGGCGACGCGGTGCGACACGCCTACGATGACGACGTCGGTGCGGTGGCGGAGTCGTTTCTTTTCCTCGCGGACCGCGCCGCGCACGTGGAGGAGATCCGCTCCCACCTCGAGAATGGTGAACTCGTCCTCTGTGACCGCTACGCGGATTCGACGTACGCGTACCAGGGGGCCCGTCTCAAAGGGATTGTCAAGGACCCAATCCGATTTCTGCAGCAGGCCAGCAAGGGGTGGACGCTCGAGCCCGACCTCACGGTCCTCCTCCGCGTCACGCCGAACTTGGGCCTGAAGCGTATCCAGGGCCGGCCAACCCGGATCCGGTTCGAGGAGCTCCCCTTCCTCAAGGAAGTTGCCGCGAACTACGATGGCCTCTCCCGCTCCCGCCGGTTCGTCGTCCTCGATGGGGCACGGACCGCGGAGGTCGTCGCGCGGGAAGCGACGATGGCGATTGAGAACCGCCTCACGCCGCGGCGGAGACGCGGAGCGGGTAGCCCGCCATGAGGAGCGTCCTCACGAGGAACGCCCGGGCGAACAGCTTGGCGGACTCGAGGTTCCCCCGCTGAAGCTCAACGAGGAATGCCTTGCCGAAAACAAGCTGAAGACTGGCGTCCGGTCCCGCCATGCCAACGGAGATTGCCGGAAGAGGGGGTGAACACGCGACTCGAGAATATCACGCGAGATTATCATTTCCCCGTCCAGCAACTCTACGCGCCCTGGACAAACCTATTTATTCGCTCGGCCATTTATCGCGCCGCGCATGGGATGCACGCATGGATTCGGCCGGTCATTCTAGGGCCTCGAGCCACCACCATGGCGATGGATTTGTCGGTGTGATCTATGGCGACATCGGCACGACGTCCTTCCGCTTCTCCGTCGTCGAACCGGTCGAGCGGAACGAGTTCGTGCAGGTCGAGCACGAGACATGCGGGACCGTCCTCGGGCGCGTGGACGAGGTCGAGCGGAAGACGGACCTGTCCCTGGACCGCGCGCAGGTCCTGGGGGACGGCGAGCCGGTAGACATCGAAGAGCGGGTGTCCGCGCAAGTGAGCGTGATCGGCTACCGGGACGACCGCGGGCTGCTTCAGGTCCCGCGAACGCCGTTCCGCGCAGGCGGAGCCGTGTCCAAGGGCGAGACCGCCACGATTCAGGAAGTCATCGGCCTTACGGAGGACAAGAAACACGGTGCCTACGTGGGCCTGCTCGCGGGCCATGACGTCCCCGTCTACCTCGACATCAATGCGATGGTCCAGAAGCACGTCTCGATCGTCGCGAAGACGGGCGGCGGGAAGTCATACATCGCAGGCGTCCTCATCGAGGAACTGATGAAGCACCACGTGACGTGCGTGATCCTCGACCCGCACGGGGAGTACGCCTCGCTCCGCGAGAAGGGGAAGCACGCGGAGGGAGCCGCTCGATTTCACGTGGATCCCCGAGGATATGGAGACGCCATCCAAGTCTTCTCCCCGGACACGAAGATCAATACTGGCTGTCGTCCCCTGAAGTTCACACTGAGCAACCTGGACGCGCGGGATATCCTGTCCCTGACGGGCTCCGCGAGGGTTCGCATCCATCTCACCGCCCTCCGCAAGGCGCTCGACCTACTCCGACAAGCCGCGAAAGACTACACCATCCGCGACATCATTCGCGTCCTTGAGCGGGAGGACGATCCGCAGAACGCGTCCTTGGTCGACGAGCTGGAATACCTGAGCGAAGTCGAGATCTTCGCGAAGGAGGGGACGCGGATCGACGAGCTCGTCCTCAAGGGCAAGACGACGATCATCAATTTGAAAGGCGTCCCGCCGGACATCCAGGAACTCGTCGTGAACCGCCTCACGACGGCGATGTTCGAGCTGCGGAAAGTCGGGCGAATCCCGCCGATGATGCTCGTCGTCGAGGAGTCGCACAACTTCTGCCCCCAGGTGGGCCAGGTCGCCTCCTCGAAGATCTTCCGGACCCTCGCCTCGGAGGGGCGCAAGTTCGGCCTGGGACTCGTCGTGATCACGCAGCGGGCCGCGAAGGTCGACAAGAACGTGCTCAGCCAGTGCAACACCCAGATCATCCTGAAGGTCACGAACCCGAACGACCTGAAGGCGATTATCGCGAGCGTCGAGGGCTTGACGACCGCGATGGCGGAGGAGATCTCGCGCCTCCCGATCGGGGTCGCAATCATGACGGGTGGCGGCCTTCAGATGCCGCTCATGGTCGAGGTCCGTCCGCGGGAGACCCGGCATGGCGGAGAGAGCGTCAAGGTCATCGAGGACTGAGCCGGAAGCAAGAGAGCCTTTGGTGGGACCGTGACATCAACGGGCGTGGGTCTCCGCGAGCTCGTCGAAAAGGACATCGCCCTCACGGAGAAGGCGCTCGCGAAGGCCGCGATTGCGCCGCCTCAGCGTTCCCACCTACGCAAAGTCGCGGAGGATTTCGTCCAAATGGCCCGCGCGTACTATGAGGACGCGAAACACTTCCGGGAGCAGGGGGAACTCGAGAAAGCACTCGCGAACGTGAATTACGCTCATGGGTGGCTCGACGCCGGCGCACGACTCGGATTGTTTGACGTCGGCGGTGACGATCAGCTCTTCACGTTGAGCGAGTGATTAGAGAACGCGCGCGCCCACGTTGTCGACCTCGCACCGAAGCAAGGTCCCGAACTTCAGGTACAGGGTCGCGAGCTGTTCCCGGTTCCCCGTCGCGAAGACGGAGTTGCCGAGCATCGCCATCGTCGCGCGTCCGAACATCCGGCTCGCCCGAATCACTTCGAGGACGGTCTTGCTGGCCAGGCCCGATTCTTCGGCGAACCGCGCCCCCAACGCAAAGAGCCGCTCGAGCGAAGGGCCTTTCGCGAACTCTTCGACGCACGCGGAGCCCGCGCGGTTGATTCCCGCGACTTTCTTCGCGTCCCGGATCACG
This sequence comes from Methanobacteriota archaeon, assembly GCA_005878485.1. Taxonomy (GTDB): domain Archaea; phylum Thermoplasmatota; class Thermoplasmata; order RBG-16-68-12; family RBG-16-68-12; genus RBG-16-68-12. The sequence goes on from VBMG01000039.1 coordinate 18,049, forward strand.
GACCGCGTCGGGATCTCCGGGCCGAGGACCGCCAAAAGCAGGTCCGCTTCGACCGGTATCTTCCGTACCTCTCCGTGGCCGGGCGCCCCCGGTTTCCAGCGGAGGTCCATCCCGCCCAGGGAGGCGGGCACGACATCCCCAAGGCCCGTCCCGCATTCGACCTCCGCCTCGTGCGCGATTGCGACGAGTTCCTCTCGGGGCGTTCCCCGCCCGAGCGCATCATCCAAGGCGAGGGCTGTGCTGAGCGCGCCCGCCCCGCTCACGCCGAATCCCTGGGAAACCGGCAGGGGGGATTCGCTCAAGATCTTCACCTCGAACGAGGCGTCGCGAACGATTTTCTCCGCTACCGTCTGCGTGACCTCCGCCTTCTGACGCCTTCCGTTCACGAAGATGTCGATCATGGTCCGCGGGGCCTCGCGGACGCGCGCGACGGTGCGCACCCCAAGGCTCAGACACAGGCCGGCGCCGCGCGACCCCTTCCTCCGGGGGTCCAGATCGTCGACGACCTCGAAGAACGCCGTCACGTGCCCCGGGCAGAACGCCTCACTCTCGGACACCATGGAGGACCGCCCGCCAGACGCGCTCCGCCGCAAGGGCTTTCGAGCCTTCGAAGGCATCCGATTCCCCCTTGCGGTCAAAGATTGTGACGGACGTCGTGTCCCCCTTCACCTTCGAGATGTCGTTCGCGACGACGAGGTCCAAGTCGGCCTCCTTCACGAGTGCCATCGCCCGCGCCTTGAGTTCGGCGGTCGTGACGCCCGCTTCCGCTTTGAAGCCGACGAGGACCTTCCGTGTGCCTTTGCGGAACCGATCGAGGATCTTCGGTGTCGGTTCGAGGTCGAGCGTGAGGCCGCCTTCCCGGCTCGAGATCTTGCCCTTCGCCTTCTTGGCGGGGGTGAAGTCCGAGACCGCGGCAGGGACGACGCACACGTCGGCGTCCACTTTCTCCGCCATTGCCGCGAGGTCGGCGGTCGTCGCGAACGATTTGTACGGAAGCCACGTCGGGACCGGCGTCTCGTGACGGCCGAGCCACATCTCGACCTCCGCGCCGTGCTCGAACGCGACTTTCGCCAACTCGATCCCCGTCCCGCCCGTCGAGCGGTTCGTGACGATTCGCATGTCGTCGATCGGCTCGATCGTCGCGCCCGTTACCACGAGGACGTGCATCCCCGCCAAGTCCCTTGGGCCGAGGCGGCGGATCGCGCGGGCTGCAATCGTCTCGATATCGGCCATTTTCGCCTTGTCCTCCTCCCGCCTCGGATCGATGAGTTCGACGCCGATTTCTTTGAGTCGTCGGAAGTTCGCCGCGACGGCCGGGTTGTCCATCATCGATTCGTGGGCCGCCGGGGCCACGAGGACCGGAATCCCGGAACCGAGGGCGTTCACGGCGTACGTCGTCACCGTCGTATCGTCGATTCCGTGCGCGATCTTGCCGATCGTGTTCGAGGTGCACGGAGCGATCAGGAGGAGGTCCGCTTTTCCATCCCGGCCGCACATCTCGAGATATTCCATCGCCCCCGTGATGGCGGTGACAACCGGGTGGCCGGTCGCATACTGGAGTGCGTTCGGATGGACGATTTCCGTGGCCGAGCGAGTGAGGACTGCGTAGACGTCCGCGCCGTGCCGGATGAGCTCGTGAGCGAGCTTCACGCTTTCAACGGCGGCGATGCTCCCCGTGACCCCGAGGACGATCGTCTTGCCTTGGAGCTTGAGGCTCTTGACGCCCCGCAGCCGTTCCGCGGGATGCATTGTCGTGAAAAGCCGTCCTGCTCGATATATAGGTATGGTCGCGGGTCCAGCGGACGGGTCCGATTCGAACTCCCCGGCGGTCGGGTCGTCTTTCCGGGAAGCTTTAAGGTCCTCAGGACGAGTCTCGGGACGGAGACGCCTTGTGCAGCCGTACTCGGAACCGCCCCCGCCGGTGCCTCCTCCGATGACGGGAGGGCCGCGAAAAATGGCCCGAGGGATATTCGAGCACACCGTCATGTTGCTGGCGGGTGTGGTGATCGGCGTCCTCGTGTTCGTCGGGCTGCTGTCCCTTCATGCCGTATTCCTCATCCCACCCCCTGGGAGCGCCCCGCCGAGCGACTACACGAACCTGATCCGGACCTTGGGTTGGACCGCCGTGGTCTCGATGGACCTCGCCGTCTCCCTGACCGTGATGCTCGCCTGGGTCGTCGGCGCGTCGCGGTCGGACGTGCCAGACGCATCCCGTCGCGGCATCTTCATCTTCGCCACAGTCTTTCTGGCGATTTGGATCATTGTCGCATCTCCGTTCCCATTCTTCGGCCGATTTCTCTGAAACGGGTTCGCGGGGTCAACCTTTAATCCGCTTCGCCAGTTAGCCCCGCCGCTTCCATGGACTACCAAGCCACGCTCGAGCATCTTTACCGGCTCGAGCGGTTCGGGATCAAGCTCGGTTTGGAGAACATCCGGCGGCTTTTGTCCCTCCTCGGCGATCCCCATCGCGGCTTGAAGGTCCTTCACGTCACCGGGACAAACGGCAAAGGTTCCGTATGCGCCTACGCCGCGGCGGTGCTTCGGGCCGCGGGATACCACGTCGGGCTCTATACGTCCCCTCACCTCGTCCGATTCAACGAGCGAATCCAGGTGGACGGCGAGCCGATCGCGGACGAGGCGGTCCTCGGGCTCTGGCAGGGCATGCAACCCGCCATCCGCGCGATGACCTCCACCCGCGCAATCGACCATCCGACGTTCTTCGAGGTTACCACCGCGATGGCGTTCGAGTACTTCTCCGAACGGAAAGTGGACGTCGCGGTCGTGGAGGTCGGCATGGGCGGCCGGATGGACGCCACGAACGTCGTCGACGGGCTCGTGTCCGTCATCACGCGGGTGGACTTGGAGCACACGGAGCATTTGGGAAAGACCGTGGAACGGATCGCGCGGGAGAAGGCGGGGATCATCAAGCGCTCGTCCCGGGCCGTGACGGTGGACCAGGCGGCCCTTCCGGTGATCGAGGCCCGGTGCCGCGAGGTCCACGCGCCGCTCACGGTCCTCGAACGGGACGTCCACGCGGAGCGAATCGCGGGCGACCTTCGGGGACAGCGCGTCCGGGTTCGCGGGTCGTTCGGATCCTTGGAACTCGGAACGCCGTTGCTCGGTACGTTCCAGGTCGAGAACTTGGGCCTCGCGGTCGCCGCCCTCGCGGAGATGCGCCGCGCGGGTTTCACGATCCCCGAGGAGGCGATCCGATCGGGCACCGCGTCGGTCCGTTGGCCTGCACGGTTTGAAATCGTCCGGACGTCCCCTCTCGTCGTGGTCGACGGGGCCCACAACCGCCCCGCCGCGCAGGCGCTCGCAGCTGCGATGGCGGAGACGTTCCCCGATCGAAAGGCCCTCTTGGTTGCGGGGATCTTGAACGACAAAGACCTGGCCGGAATCGGACGGGCCCTCGGTCCGATTGCCGCGCGGGTGTACGCGTGTCGACCGAAAACCCATCGGGCGTACGATGCGGAGGAGGTCGCGACCGCGTTCCGTCCGTACGCGGACTCCGTCGCTATCCCCTCCGTCCGCGACGCGATCGATGCGGCCCTCGCCGGGTCCCGTCCCGACGATATCGTCCTTATCACAGGCTCGATCTACACGGCGGGGGAAGCCCTTGACCACCTCGGCATCCGCCCGTAGCCGAATCGGCTTCCTCATGCGGGACCTGTCCCGGCGGTACCTCCCGGCGGGGGACCTGCATGAGGGGGAGACCGCCCTCGCGAAAATCGTCGCGGAGACCGAGGATCCGTTCTCGGTCCTCATCTCGACGATCCTCTCGCAACGCACGCGCGACGAGATGACGGAGCGGGCCTCGAGACAGCTCTTTGCAAAGTACCGCACCCCCAGTGCGATTGCCAACGCGGACCGAGCCGATTTGGAACGGCTCATCAAACCCGTGGGATTCTACCGGCAGAAGGCCGTCCAGATCCAGAGGGTGAGCCGCGTCCTGCTTGACCGGCACGAGGGCCACGTCCCGCGGACGTATGAGGAGTTGATCGAGCTTCCCCAGGTCGGGCCGAAGACCGCGAACTGCGTCCTCGTGTACGGGTACGGTGAGGCGAGGATCCCCGTCGACACCCATGTGCACCGGATCAGCAACCGACTCGGGCTCGTGCGGACACGGACGCCGGAACAGACGGAGAAAGCCCTCATGCGGGTCTTTCCGCGAGACCTCTGGCTCCACGTGAACGAACTCTTCATCCGGTTCGGCAAGGAAGTCTGCCGGCCAATTGGTCCGCGGTGCGAGGCGTGCTCGTTCCGATCGTTCTGCCGCTACTACCGAACCGTCGTAGGGCCGAAGCGTGCCGCGCAGAGCCGTCGACGGAAACGAACGTCGCGACGCGCCTAGCGGTTCTTCCGCGGCCCTCGAGCTCTGGGGCAGCAGAGTGGACCCGTCCTCTGGTTCGGAATCGTCGATGTCGGGAATGCGAACGACGCGGGCAGCTTGATATCCGCCCATTTCCGTTCGGGGTGCGATGCGGATCGACCTCATGGAGATTCTTCCTGTCACCCTTCAACGGAAGGAACCGTTCGCGATCGCCCGGGGTTCGTCGGACATTGCAGAGATCATCTTCGTGGCGGTCCACTCGGGGCGACGAACGGGACATGGCTGTGCCGCTCCGAGCGAGGTGACCCGTGAGAACGTCCATTCGGTCACGAACGCACTGCAGTTTATTGCCCGGGCCCTCTCCGGGGTGGAGTTCGAGAGACCCGGGTCGATCGTCGACCGGATGGACCGGGCCACGCAAGGAAGCCCCAGCGCAAAGGCCGCGGTGGACATGGCCATCTACGATCTCCTCGCCCAGGCGGCTGGCTTGCCCCTCTACGCATACCTCGGCGGCCGTCTCGACCGGTTGCCTACGGACATGACGATCGGCATCATGGACAAGGAGGCCGCGGTCGCCCGGGCTCAGCACTGGGTCGCGATGGGCTTCCGTGCGCTCAAGATCAAGGTGGGACGGGAGTGGCGATCGGACGTCAAGCGCCTCAAGGCGGTCCGCGAGGCGGTGGGTCCCGACATTGAGCTGCGGGTGGACGGCAACGAGGGGTACAGCTGGGCCGACGCGCTCTCATTCGCGCGGCACGCCCAGCGCTTCAACATCGCCTTCTTTGAACAGCCCGTGGCCGTCGGCGACTGGGAAGGGATGCGCGCGTTGACCGAATCGTCTCCAATCCCGATCATGGCGGACGAGATGGCCGTCACCGCGGACGACGTGAAGAAGCTCCGATGGAGCAACGCGACCCGGATGGTGAATCTGAAGCTGATGAAACACGGCGGGATCGCGCGCACGATCGAGGTGAACACGATCTGCGAATCGGCAGGCTACCCGGCGATGATGGGTTGCAACGGCGAGCCGCAGCTTTCCATCGCGGCGGCACTTCACTTGGCTCTCGCGACGCGGAACGTGCGCTGGCTCGACCTAGACTCCCACTTCAACCTCCAGTCCGACCCAACGGCCGGATTGCGGTTCGACGGCGGCATGCTCCTCGCGCCTTCCCGGCCTGGGATTGGTATCGAGGTGACCCTGCCAACGTAAGGCGCGAGCTCACGACAGCGGCTCAAGCCGAGGCCGGCTTCTCGCCGGCTACTTGCGCTTCCTCCATTTCGCGGACGAGTCGTACGACTGCGGTGACCTTATCGCCTTCGTTCAAGCGCTGAATCCGGACGCCTCGGGCCGCACGACCCGTCTCTCGGATTCCGTCGGCCGGACACCGAATCACGATGCCGCCGACTGTCGTCACGAGAAGTTCATCCCCCGGCTCCACCTCGAGGACCATGACGACGGGGCTCTTCGCGACCTTCATGTTCGTGGTGACGACGCCTTGGCTTCCACGTCGGGTCTTGCGGTACTCCTTCACTTTCGTTCGCTTCCCGAAACCGCTCTCGAGGACTGTCAAGAGCGTGGTCTCCTCGCTCTTCACGAGGGCCATCGAGACCACCCGATCGTCTTTCCGCAGCCGCATTCCGCGGACGCCAGCGGCGGTTCGCCCCATTGAGCGGACCTCCTTTAGGTTGAATCGGTTCGCGTACCCGCCGGCGGACGCCAGGATCACTTCCTCGTCGCCATCCGCGATCCGCGCTTCGACGAGTTCGTCACTCGGGTTCAATGCGATTGCTCGGATGCCGCGGATGTTCGGCCTCTTGAACGCATCCAGCTGGGTCCGCTTGATCTTTCCGCGTCGCGTCGAAAAGACGATGCTCCGTTCCGGGTCGAACTCCCGAACGGCGATCATATCCAGGATTCGCTCATCGGACGCGAGCCGCGGCAAGAGATTCACGATTGGCTTGCCCTTCGCGTACCGACTCCCGCCAGGAATGCGGTAGGTCTTGAGCCAGTAGCACTGGCCGTTGCTCGTGAAGAAAAGGATGTAGTCGTGGGTCGAGGCCGTGAATAGGTTCACGACGAAGTCTTCCTCCTTCGTCTCCATCCCTGTTACGCCCTTGCCGCCACGCTGTTGCGTGCGGTACATCTGGGGTGGCACTCGCTTGACGTAGCCCGTATTCGTGATCGTGACGACGACGTCTTCCTCCGGGATGAGGTCCTCGATCTCCATCTCATACGCCTGCGCTTCAACGGCCGTCCGCCGGTCATCCCCGAACCTCTCTTTCAGCTCAAGGAGTTCCGCTTTGATGATGTCCAAGATGCGCTCGCGAGACGCAAGGATTCCCTCCAAGCCCTCGATCTGCTTCTTCAAGTCAATGAGCTCGCGGCGGAGCTTCTCGATCTCAAGTCCCGTTAGTTGCCGCAGGGCCATCGCGAGGATTGCCTTCGCCTGGAGCTCAGACAACAGATAACGGTTGATGAGGCCGGACTCGGCGGCGGCCGCGTCCCGTGCGCGGCGGATGAGCCGGATTACTTCATCGAGATGGTCGACCGCCGTGATGAGGCCCTCGACGATGTGTGCCCGCTCTCGCGCCTTGCGGAGGTCGTACTCCGTCCGGCGTCGGATGATCGTGATTCGGTAGTCGACGTACGACTGCAGACCCTCTTTCAGCGAAAGGACTCTCGGTTGGCCATCGACGAGGGCCAGGTTGATCACGCCGAACGTCTGCTCCATCTGAGTGTGATGGTAGAGCTGATTGAGGACCACGTCCTCGACCGCGTCCCGTTTGAGTTCGAGGACGATTCGCATCCCTTCCCGATCGCTCTCGTCCCGAAGATCCACGACTCCCTCGATTCTCTTTGACTTCACAAGGAGAGCAATGGACTCCACAAGGGCGGCCTTGTTGACCATGTACGGGATTTCCGTGATCACGATCCGGGCCTTGTCGTGCCCTGCCTCTTCGAACTTCGCGGTCGCCCGAATGCGGATGAGGCCCCGGCCGGTCTTGTAGGCTTCTGTGACGCCCTCGGCCCCGTACAAGATGCCGCCGGTGGGGAAATCGGGACCTCGAATCGGCCCCCCCTCAGGGTTGTACAGATCCTGGAGCTCCGCGCTCGGGTTGGTGATGAGGACGATCAGGGCATCGACGACTTCTCGCAGGTTGTGCGGCGGGATGTTCGTCGCCATCCCCACCGCGATGCCGCTCGAGCCGTTCACCAGCAGGTTCGGAAACTTCGCCGGAAGAACCAGGGGTTCTTTCATCGTCCCGTCGAAGTTGTCCATCCACTCGACCGAGTCCTTCTCGATGTCTTGGAGGATTTCTTCCGCGACCTTCGAGAGGCGGCACTCCGTGTACCGCATTGCGGCGGGCTCGTCCTCCGTGCTGCCCCAGTTGCCTTGGCCTTGCACGAGCGGATACCGGAGCGAGAAATCCTGGACCATCCGCGCAAGTGCATCGTAGATCGCGAGGTCGCCGTGCGGATGGTATCGGCCGAGGCAGTCGCCGACTATGCGCGCCGCCTTCCGCCACTGGCTGGTGGACGAGGCGCCCGTCTCGTTCATCGTGTGGAGGATCCTGCGCTGGACGGGCTTCAATCCGTCCCGCACGTCCGGGAGCGCGCGACCGACGATGACGGACATCGCGTAATCGATGTACGAGCGCTCCATTTCCTGCTCGATCGGCTGCGGGATCGTCCGCCGAGGCGGTTCTTGAGCCTCCTCCGGCATTCGTCACCTAGATGTCCAGGTTCACGACTTCTTTCGCATGCTCCTGGATGTACTGCCGACGGGGCTCGACGGCTTCGCCCATCAAGACGGAAAAGAGGGCGTCCGCCGCGGCCGCGTCCTCGATCGTGACCTGCTTCAGGAGCCTCCGTTCGGGATCCATCGTGGTCTCCCAAAGCTCGTCGGCGTTCATCTCCCCGAGCCCTTTGTACCGCTGGAATACGAGACCCTTGTCTCCCAGGCGCTTCACGAGGTCCTCGCGCTGCCGTTCGGTGTACGCGTAGTGCGTCTCTTTCCCCCGCCGGATCTTGTAAAGAGGCGGCTGGGCGATGTACACGTAGCCCGCGTCGATCATGGGCCGCATGTACCGGAAGAAGAGGGTGAGCAGGAGGGTTGTGATGTGCTGGCCGTCCACGTCCGCATCCGCCATTGTGATGATCTTGTGGTAGCGGATCTTCGTGAGGTTGAACTCGTCCCCGATGCTGGCGCCGATCGCCGTGATGAGCGTCCGGATTTCCTCGTTCTTCAGCATCTGGTCCAAGCGAGCCTTTTCGACGTTGAGGATTTTTCCGCGAAGCGGCAGGATGGCCTGGAACTCACGCCTGCGCCCTTGTTTCGCGCTATTGTGGACGAACACGCCTGCGGCGAGCGCGAAGTTGTGTGTCCCCTCGATCGTTAGGTCATACACATCGACGGGTTCGGGGAGGGTAACGACTGAAAGGACCTTGCAGTTCACGTTCGCCGATGCTTCGTCCATCCGGCCTTGTTCGCCGCCGAAATGATCTTGCAGCAAGCGGTCGTACCGAATGGCGGTAGGAGCAGTGCTCCGCCGAAGCTGCTCGTAGGCTTCGCGCACATCCTGAGCACCCAAGACGGCGTTCAGAAGCCGCAGGGCCTTTAGGCGATGCCCTTCGCGGACGGCCTTGCTCCTACGATGGGCTGGTTCGGTTTCGCGCCACATCCTCAGACCTCGTTCGATGTTGCGCCGTTTCATCGCGTCTCCCCACGTTCGCCGGGCAGCCGAGGCGAGTTTCTCCGCGTGTTCCGGGTGGGTCTTCCACCAGCGCCGTACACTCTCTGCGTGGTGACGCCGGTAGTCGGGAGCACGCCATTGGGCGCGTGTGGTTTCCGCGCGCCATGCCCGAAGCCTCTCGTCACGCCATTGCTCCTTGGCGCGCTTGGAGAACTGTTCCCGAACCTCTGGGTTTTCGGCGAAGAACTTCCGGGACCTTTCGGCATTAGCCTGTCGGCGTCCGGGAACGGACCAATACTCCCGTTGCGCTCGATTCAGCCTTTCAAGGACCTCTTTCCGATAGTTCTCGTTCTCTCGGTAGAACCGGAGCCAGCTTGATTTCATGTACCGTTGGTACCCGGGATTCGCCCACTGTCTCTTTGCTCGGGTTGAGAGGATGCGCCGCATGTGTGGCTGTTTCATCGTCTCGCTTAGCCTTCTCCTGAATTCGTCCGATTGTCGGACCCGCCTGGATCGTGCCACGCTCTCGGGCGAATGGAGTGTCTTGTCCGTGTGTTTGTGGTGCAAAGACAGGTGGTCGGCCTTGCTTAGGCGAACAAGGTTCGACGGACTGTTGTTGAGCTTATTGAAATCCGCATGGTGGCGGTGGTCCCCCGCGTGTGTTGTATATGCCCCTTTCCACAGGTTGTACCAGTCGGCCAACACATGAGTGAAGAGCCAAGACTCCGACTTGGGATCCCACACCATCTCGTACCCATCGATGGTTATTCCGGGCTCGCTGATAGCGGAAAGTTTCGTCCGCAGCGGCATCAGTGAATCCCCTCGGCGGAAGCTCCTCGCTTGACGATAGGAACCATTCCTTAACATGAAGCGGTGGTCGGGGGTACACACGATTTCCTCGCCGTTGTCGAGGAGGACCTTCACCACCCTCGCCTTCTCCCTCGTCTTTCGTGCGTCGGTGATCTTCTGCAAGCCAATTTTCCCGTCCCGACGGATTGTGTAGGCGAAGTGTTCCACTCCCCGTTTATGTTCCTCGATGATTTCGGCGAGGCTTAGTTGTCTGCCGTCCGCGAGAGCAATCCTCGTGTCTCCCGAAAGGCACCCCCCCGCGCTCGGCCCCTCCACGATGAAAAGCTCCGACTTCGCGGGGTCCCGTTCCTGGCAGTCCGCGAGTTTGCCGGGAAGGTTGAACCCTTCGAGGAGTCCTTTGCGGCGGGTGAGTTCGCGGGCCTTCCGCGCCGCCTCGCGCGCCTGCGCGGCAAGGACCGCTTTCCCGATGCAAATCTCGGCGACCTTCGGAGTCTCCATGAAGAACTCCGTGAGCTTCTCGTAGACGCTCGACTCGACGATCCCCTTCATCTCGGAGTTCCCGAGTTTCATCTTCGTCTGGCCCTCGAACTGGGGTTCCGGGATCTTGAGGCTCAGGATTGCGGTAAGCCCCTCACGGACATCGTCGCCTTCGAGACTCTCGCCTTGTTTGAGGTACTTGTTGTCCTTGGCGTACTTGATGAACGCGCGCGCCAGGCCCGCCTTGAACCCGATTAGATGCGTGCCACCCTCGACCGTGTCGATGTTGTTGACGAACGTGAAGATCGACTCGCTGTACGCGTCGTGGTATTGCATCGCGACCTCGACGAACGTCCCGTTCGACTGTTTCGCGAAGGTGATCGGCGGGGAATGGAGCGGGTTCTTCGCCCGGTTGATCCACTTCACGTATTCCGCGATCCCGCCCTGGTACTGGAACACGTCCCGACGGCCGTGGACCTTGTCGACGATGATGATTCGCAGGCTCGCGTTCAGGAAAGCGAGCTCGCGGAGGCGCGTCGCGAGGGTGTCGTAGTCGAACTCGATCGTCTCGAAGACCTGCGCGTCCGGGAGAAACGTGATGATCGTGCCGGTGCCTTCTGCCGGGCCGGCGACCTCGAGGTCCGATGCTTTCTGTCCCCGCTCGAACCGCATCCGGTGCTCTTGTCCGTCCCGCTTCACGCGGACCTCGAGCCACTCGCTCAGCCCATTGACCACCGACAGGCCGACGCCGTGCAACCCGCCGGACACCTGGTACATCTTCCGCTCGAACTTGCCGCCGCTGTGCATCCGCGACAGGACCAATTCGACTCCGGGAACCCCGTACTTCGGATGGATGTCGACCGGGATGCCCCGTCCATCGTCCGCCACCGTCACGGATCCGTCCGCGTTGAGGGTGACTTGGATTTCCTTGCAGAACCCTGCCATCGCCTCGTCAATCGAGTTGTCGACAACCTCGTGGATGAGGTGGTGGAGGCCCCGCGCATCGGTCGATCCGATGTACATCGCAGGCCGTTTTCGGATCGCTTGTAGGCCCTCGAGGACCTGGATCTGTCCCGCGTCGTAGGCGGCCTCTTCTACCATCTATTTCGGTACCTCTCAAACCTCGTTTCGATGCCCTCTCGCACCCCATCCCGAGGGATGCCGCAAGTATGCGGCTGGCCCCTATAAAGGTTCGGAGGCCAGTTTCTATGGAGAAAACAGGGCTTTCCGACGGGGGTCGATTAAGACTCTTTCGATTAAATACTGTAGCACGGTCGTCCGACCCCTGGTTCTCGTCCTTGGGAACGACGGATGGATGGCCCGGAAAACGGGTCGAAACGAGCGTTGGAACGGCGGCTCAGCGACGCTTCCAGCGCACCCCGTCGCGGGTGTCTTCGAGGACCACGCCGACGGCACCCAGCGCGTCCCGGATTCGGTCCGCCGCGGCGAAGTCTTTCCGCTTCCGCGCGTCCTCCCGGAGCGCCACGATCAAGTCCAAAAGTCGGTCGATGGTGTCCGCGCCCACCGCCGGCGGCGCGAGGATGCCGAGGATCTCGCCGAAGGTTCCGAACGCCCGCATGGCTTCGTCGAGGGCTGTCCGCCCGGCACCCGAATCGATCGCCTTGTTGACCGCGCGGCTGTAGTCGAACAGCACCGCGACCGCCTCGCGCGTGTTGAAGTCGTCCGACATCGCCACGTCGAAATCGTCGAGCGCCTTCGTCGTCGCGGCTTTCAGCGTCCGGTCCCCCTTCCCCGACTCCGGGGCGCGGCGCCGCTCCGCGTCGACCGACCGGACGGTCTCCCGCAGGCGCTCGTACGACCGCTTCGCTTCATCGAGGAGATCTGGGGTGAAGTCGATCGGTCCGCGGTACTGGACGTTGACGAGGAAAAACCGGATAACCTCCGGCTCGTAGAGTTTCAACGCGGCCTTCACGGGCCAGAAGTTCCCGAGCGACTTGTGCATCTCCTCTCCCTTGACCATGACCATCCCGGTGTGCATCCAGTACTTCACGAACGGCGTCACGCCGGTGTACGCCTCCGCTTGTGCAATCTCCGCCTCGTGGTGGGGGAACAGGAGTTCGGTGGCTCCGCCGTGAAGGTCGTACTGGGGTCCGAAGTGACGGATCGTGATCGCGGTGTCCTCGATGTGCCATCCCGGCCGACCCTTTCCCCACGGACTGTCCCATGCCGGTTCCCCCGGCTTCTGCGCCCGCCAGAGGACAAAGTCCCCGGGGTGGCGCTTCCGCTCCTCGACCGCGACGCGGGCCCCGGGCCGGAGCGCTTCGACCTTCTGTCCGCTCAGCCGGCCCCAGCCCGAGAACGTCGTCGTGTCGTAGTAGACGCTTCCGTCGTCCGCGAGGTAGGCGTGGCCCTTTTCCATCAGGCCCTGAATCTGCTCGACGATCTCGGGGATGTAGTCCGTCGCGAAGGCGTACACGTCCACCGAGGTGCACCCGAGGGCCGACATCACCTCGAGGTATTCGCCAAAGTACTGATTCACGATGTCCTTCCAGCCGCGCCCCGTGCTCCGCATCTTGTCGATGATCCGGTCCTCGATGTCCGTGACGTTCTGCAGGTAGAAGACGTGGTATCCTTTGTGATGGAGGAACCGCGCGACGACGTCGAACCCGACGTACGTCTTCGCGTGTCCCATGTGGGTCTCGTCCTGCGGCGTGAGGCCGCAGACGAACATCGACACGCGGTTTCCCTGGAGGGGGACGAACTCCTCCTTCCTTCGGGAGAGGCTGTTGTACACCTGAATGGCCATCGCGGCGTCCGCATGAAGGGGCGCGGTATTAAGGTTCTTGAGCAGTCGGGAACCAGCCCGCCGTCGAACCGTTCGTTTGTCAACGCGGCCCGCCGTTTCGTCAGAAGTCTTATCGAGTTCCGGAACACAATGCCGCCGTGGCCATGGCGGGATTCTTCCCCCACCCGCGGGCGGCCTCGCGCCGCCCCTTCTGGCCCCGCGACCTGCAGCGCGGGGCTGTCACCCTCGGCCTGAGTGGCGCCGTCTTCTGGTCTTCCTTCGCGGCCGGTCGGTGGATCATCTCGGTGCCGGACGTGGGCCCGATCTACCTCGACCTCCTCCTCGCCTGGGTCGCCGTCGTCCTCCACGTGTCCGCGTGGCCGGATCTGTGGGCCGGACTCCGAGATCTGCGGGCCCGTGAGCCGGACAATGACGACGGCGGTGTCGCGTGGCGCGCGTTCCTCCTCACGCTCGTCCTCATTTTCGCCGCGATCATCATCCTGCCGCTCGAGTATCACACGTTTGCCTCCACGGAGGCGTGGATCCTGGTCCTCTACGTGACGGCGTTCCCCTATCTGGGCTGGACTTTCGTGCCGATCCTGGCGCTCCACGGAATCGTCTTCGGGCGGGTCGCGAGATTCCTTGATCCGCAGTTGCGGTTCGTCGTGAACACCGGGGCGTTCGTCCTGTTCGCGGTCGCGGGCGTGTCGACCGCGGTCATCTTGCAAAACCCCGGGGCCACATCGTTCATCCGTTCTTGGAGCGTGGGTCGTGGAATTCTTCCCGCGGCGGCGCTGGCGGGCTACCTGCTGATCGCCGTCGGGATGACGGCCCATGCCGTCCCCGCGGTGCCTCGAGTCCGGTCTTGGACCCCGCTCCGCGTGCGATGGGCTTCGTCAGGCGAGGGCACGCTCGAGGTCTTCGGTCAAGTCCCGGACATCCTCAATGCCGACCGAGAAGCGGACAAGCCCGTCCGTGATTCCCTGCTTTTCCCGCTGCTCCTTCGGCACACTGGCGTGCGTCATCGAAGCCGGATGTTCGATCAACGACTCGACCCCGCCGAGGCTCTCCGCGACGAGGACCACCTCTAGGCGCTTGAGTCGTTCGACGATCCGCGCTGCGCTCCGAAGCTCGAAGCTGAGCATGCCGCCGAAGCGCCGCATCTGTTTCTTCGCGATTCCGTGGCCCGGGTCGCCCGCGAGCCCGGGGTAATGCACCTTCGCAACGGCCTTGTGCTCTTCAAGGAACCTCGCGAGCGCTTCCGCGTTGTCGCAATGCTTCTCCATGCGAATCGCCAGGGTCTTGATCCCGCGGAGGGTGAGCCAGCAGTCGAACGCGCTCGGCACGGCACCCAAGGCGTTCTGGGCGAACTTGAGCTTCTCGTGGAGGTCGTCTCGGTTCATCACCAGCGCTCCGCCGAGAAGGTCCGCGTGACCCGCGATGTACTTCGTCGTGCTGTGAACCGTGAGGTCAACGCCAAGCGCCAACGGATTCTGGAGCGCCGGGGATGCGAACGTGTTGTCGCACACGCTGAGCGCGTCGTGCGCCTTCGCGATCACCGCGAGCTCTCGCAAGTCCATGACCTTCATCAACGGGTTCGTCGGCGACTCCATCCACAGCATCCGCGTTTCCGGGCGGAACGCGTCCTCGGCATCCACCAGGTCGCGCAGGTCGATGAACGTCGACTCGATCCCGTAGTTGTTCACAATCCGTGTGAACATGCGGTAGACGCCGCCATAGCAGTCGTCCGTGACGACGACGTGGTCGCCCTTCTTGAGGAGGGTGAGGGCCGTCGTGATCGCGCCCATACCGCTCGAGAACGAAAGCGCGTGCTTTGCCCCTTCGAGGGCCGCGAGGCTGTTCTGGAGCGCGTCGCGGGTCGGGTTCGCCCCACGCGCGTAGGCGTATTCATCCTGTTCCTTCCGGGAGTACGTGGACGTCATGTAGATCGGGGGGGTGACCGCACCCGTACGCGGATCCGGTTCCTGTCCGGCGTGAATCACGGTGGTGGCAAAACGCATTCGATCGCCGGAGACGGAGTTGCGGGCCCGCCGTAAATAGGCTTGCTACGCGCGGCCCGCAAGGTACTCGATTACGTCGATGCGGGTGATGATGCCTTCCAATCGGTTCTCCTTCCCGACGATGACCGCAGGGCTCCCACGCAACAGCAGCTTGTACACCTGCTCGAGGTCCGCCCCCGGCTCCACGATCGGAAAGGGCTTCTCCATGACCTTCGCAACGTAGTCGTCGTACATCTTCGGGTTCTCGAGGAGCGCCTTCATCAGGACCTCCTCCCGCAAGCTGCCGATCAAAATCCCGGTGTCTAGGACGGGAAGCTGGGACACGTTGTACTGGCGCATGATGTCGGCCGCTTCGCGCACCTTCGCGGCGATGTCGATTGTGATGACGCCGGGGATTGTCCGTTCTTTCGCTCGTAGGATGGCCATCAGCGGGGCGACGGGTTCCTCGAGGTAGCCCTGTTCTTTCAACCACTCTTCGTTGTGGGCCTTCGACAGATATCGCTCCCCCGTGTCCGGCAGGAGGACGACCATCACATCGTGCGGCCCGAGGGTCTCCGCAATCCGACGCGCCGCGATCAAGGCAGCCCCGCTCGAACTCCCCGCGAGGATTCCCTCTTCGCGAGCGAGCCGGCGCGTCATCAGGTAGGCCTCCTTGTCCCCCACCTTCACGATCTCATCGATCGAGTCGAACCAGGTCGATTCCGGCACGAAATCCTCCCCGATTCCCTCGATTTTATATGTGTGGGCCTTAATAATTTCCTTCTTATAGAAATAGTCTTTCAAGATCGATCCGAGCGGGTCGACGCCGATGACCCGTACATTCCGGTTCCTCTCCTTCAGATACTTGCCGGCTCCGCTGATTGTGCCGCCCGTGCCCATCCCACACACGAAACAGGTGACGGTCCCGTCCGTGTCCCGCCAAATCTCCGGGCCCGTTGTCTCGTAGTGCGCTTGCGGGTTCGCTTGGTTCGCGTACTGGTTCGGGAGGATCGAGTTCGGCGTCTCCTTGTGGATTCGCTCCGCGACCCGGTAGTAGGATTCGGGGTGGTCCGGCGGCACCGCGGTCGGCGTGACGACGACGCGGGCCCCGAGCGCTTTCAGGAGGTCGATCTTCTCGCGGCTCATTTTGTCCGGCATCGTGAAGACCGCGCGGTAACCCTTGATGGCGGCGACCATGGCGAGCCCGAGGCCCGTGTTCCCACTCGTCGGCTCGATGATCGTGCCCCCCGGTTTCAAGAGGCCTTTCGCCTCCGCGTCCTCGATCATCTTCTCCCCGATCCGGTCCTTCACGCTCCCCCCGGGGTTCATCATTTCGAGCTTCGCGAGGACGAGACACCGCGCGTCCGCCATAATCTTCGGCAGCTTCACGAGAGGCGTATTCCCGATCGTGTCGAGGATGCTCTCGAAGTACCGCATTCGGGCGACTCCACCGTGCCGGCTCATTGAAAAGGACGGTCTCTATAAGAACGTGCGCGGACTCCGGTTGGAGCGATTCCCGGAGTGCCGGGGGAGGGAGTCGAACCCTCTGGAAACCGATCTGCAGTCGGTCACATTAGCCGCTCTGTCACCCCGGCAGTCGCCCTGCCAAACCGAGGCGGCGTAATTGAAACTTTTGAGGAGGCTGCTCCTTCCTCGCGCACGAAATGCGCGGTGAAGCGGTTCTCGCCCGGGGAACATGCGCGAGCCGCGAACGCTCGGACACCATCGTACGTCAACGCGGCCTTCCCTCCCTGCCTTCGACTATCGTCTGATAAACTATTAGTGTGGACTGCCCTGTTCTCGCCGCAGTTTCCGTCTGGGGGGAGCCGCCTGGAATCCGAAACAGAACAAGAAGAAGGACCCGCCGAGGCGTCCCCGACGGAAACGGTCCCCCGCAAGCGGCCGTGGGGCCGGATCACGGCGGTCTTGGTCGTCGCCATGGTGACGATTACCGCCGTCGCGCTCTCCGTGCGACAACCGAACCGTGCTCCAACGATTGGGCCGGTCACCGCGGACGCGCAAACCGTCGTACTGCAGCTCCGGCCCCCAAGCCAGACGCCCGTTGCGTCCGTCAACTTCACCGCGCAAGCGATGGATCCGGACGGCGATGCGTTGACGTACACGTGGAATTTCGGGGACGGGTCGGGTTCTTCCGGTGATTCGGTGGAGCACCGCTACACGGTCCCCGGGCGATACATCGCGCTCCTCACGGTGACGGACGGGAAGGGCGGAATTGCGACGAACGATGGCCGCTTGATTTTCGTCCGGGTTCTGGCCCGTGACGCCGACGGCGAGCCGCCGAGCCAACCATCGGCGGCGAGCTGTCCGGTGCGGTGCGTCGTCGGAGGACTCGCGGTCCTCGCCGCGAACACTTCGACGGCCTCGGTGGGGTCCGTCGCTCGCTTCACGGCAAACGCGTCTTGGGCGTACCTGTGGACCTGGAACAACGCCACGAATCCGTCGGCCGGAGGGCGGCTCACGATCGTGAGTGCCTCCGAAGACGCGTCTCTCTTCTCGTTCAACTATTCGTGGGGGGACGGGTCTACTAACACAAAAGGGCCGCCCTCGCAGGTCGGGGAGACAACGCATGCGTTCTCGTCGTCCGGGAACTCTTTCGTGTCACTCACCTCGACCGCCGGCGGCGTGAACCGGTTTGCCGGCTACACGATCCGTGTCGTCACCGGCGTGGCCTCGGGCCAACCGCGGGACTCGTCGGTGTTCGCCTCGGCCACGGCCCGCGAACCCGATTCGCTCGACCCTGCGGTCGACAATGAATCGGCAGGCGGTGAGGTCCTTCAGAACGTGTACGACACCCTACTTTCGTACCCTCTGAAGAGTGAGGGTGTCGCACCACTCGCGCCCCGGCTCGCGACGGTGATCCCATCCACCTCGAACGGCGGGATTTCTCCGGACGGGCTGAACTACACATTTCACCTGCTCTCGAACGTGACGTTCCATTACAATCGCGCTAAGATCACGGCGCAGGCCGTTGCGTTCACATTCCACCGCCTGATCGCGATTCACGACCTGAACAGCCCGTCCGAGATCCTTTCGAAGATTCTGACGAACGGAATCAGCGGATACCCCGGCGCAGATTGCAATCCCACCCTGGCCGGCGTCCAGAACTGCACGATCGGAGATTGGGCGAACCGGACGTTCCCCACCCGCTCCGCGGTGCCGACCTACATCCTCGCCGCGTTGCCGCCGGAGCCGGTGTGGGACACGACGCAGCTGAACGATTCGGTCGCCCGAGCCGTGGGCGATTCGACGGTCGAGCCCACGGACAACGTCACGGTCGTGTTCCATCTGCTGCGGTCGGACGCGTCGTTCCTCCCCATCCTTGCTTCCCCGGTTGCGTCCGTTGTTTCCGACGTCTGCTTGGCCGCGAACGGCGGCGTTCACTGGGGTTCCCGGAACCCGTTCCTGGACCATCCCGGACCGAGCGGCGGCGATTGCGGGAGTGGCCCGTTCATGCTCTCCTCTTGGTACCGGAACCAAGTCCTGAATCTCACCCGCTTCGATTCGTACTGGCAAGGCCGCGCGAAGCTCCGCGAGGTGGACATTCTCCCCACCCGCGACGTATTGGCCCGCGAGTTCATGCTCCTCGCCGGGGACGTGGATTCGGCCGCGATCGATCGGGACCACCAGTGGGACGTCATGAACCCAGACGGGACTCCGATATCGCCGTCCTTGCGCATTGTGAAGGACCGACCGGCGTTCACCATGGCCTTCCTGGGGTTCAACCAGAGGCTCAACGCGACCGCCGTCCCGGATCCGATCTCGATTCCCTCCACGTTCTTCAATGACACGCACATCCGCCGGGCTTTCGCTTTCAGCTTCGACTACAGCGGGTTCATCCAGAACGTGACCCACGACAACGGGATTCAGCCTCGGGGTCCGATTCCGCAGGGGCTCTTCGGATACAACGCGAGCATCCCTCTGGTTCCGTTCGATCTGACGCAGGCCGCGGCCGAGCTGCAGAACACGACGTACTGGGCCGCTGGGTTCAACCTCACCCTGTACTACCGCAACGGGAACCCGTACGAGCAGGCCGGCGTGTTGTTGCTCGCCGGAGGCCTCGAAGCGCTCCACTCGCTGAAAGGATCGCCCGGGGCAATCGTCGTCCAAGTTCAGGCGCTCGACCCCGTGAAATATGACTCGGCGTTGCGGGCCGGCGGCCTCCCGCTGGCCCTGCTGGTGTGGACGCCGCGTTTCGCAGACCCATCGGATTCCGTCGTCCCGTTCCTCCGAACCGGAAGTCCGTACCCGACGTGGATCGGATACGGGAACGCGACGCTGGACGGGCTGATTGACGCGGCCGCGGGCCAGTTGAACGACACGCGACGGGTCGAGGAGTACTCGGACTTGTTCGCGCACGCGGTCCTCGACGACGTGCCGTACCTCTGGGTGTTCCAAGCCACGAGCTTCCACGTCGAGCGCGCGTGGGTCCGAGGCTACTACTTCAATCCGATGCTGCTGGGGCTCGAGTACTACCCGATGTGGAAAGCCTAGGTGCGTTCGCGAACGTCGGTGCGGCGCCGCGGCCCGACCGGTTCGCAGCGAAGGGGCTGGCGTCAAACCATCGCAAAGAACCTATATATCCGGCCGAAGGGCTGGCACATCGGATGGCGGATCTCAAGACGATCACGGACACGGTCCACGGGACCATCCGATTGGACCCGCTGACCCTGGACCTCCTCGAGACGCTCGAACTCCAGCGTCTCAACTCGATTCGCCAGCTCGGCCTCACATACCTCGTGTTCCCCGGCGCGAACCACTCGCGAGTCGAGCACTGCCTCGGGGTCGGTCACGTCGCGGGGGAAATGGCGCGCTCGCTCGAGCTGTCGGCCGACGAGCGGAAGCTGGTGCAGGCCGCGGGGCTTCTGCACGACGTCGGTCACGGGCCGTTCTCCCACACCCTGGAACACGTCCTGAGCCGCGAACTCGCGGTGGACCACATGCACCTCACGCAGCGAATCATCACAGGCGACGACGACAACGTCTCGCCGGACGACCGGAGGGCCTTCCCCGACGTCCGGCGGATCCATCAGGTCCTCGAGAAGCACGGCGTGGACCCGTCGGCGGTCGCCGCCCTCATCCGCGGGCCTTCGGAGCGGGGTGCGAGCCTGCTCATCCCAGGAACCCGGAAGGAATCGAACCGGTATCTCGCGCAGATCATCCACAGCCCGATGGACGCGGACCAGATCGACTACCTGATGCGGGACGCGCACTACACGGGCGCCCCCCACGGCACGATCGACTTCTCGCGGCTTCTACAGACCCTGCGGACCTACCGGGGGGAACTTGCCCTCGATCGGAAAGGGCTGCCAGCCCTCGAGGGGATGCTCGTGGCCCGCGGGCTGATGTATTCCTCCGTGTACTTCCACAAGACCGTCCGGATCGCGGAGGAAATGCTGTCTCGGGCCGTCGAGCGGTCCGAAGCGCCGATCGGCGAGATTCAAAAGATGGTGGACCACGAACTCCTCAATTGGCTCGTGCACCAAGGCCCGTTCCAGCGAGAGATTGCGCTGCGGCTCAAGTACCGCAAGCTGTACAAGCGCGTCCTCGCATCGGACCGCGACGAACTCACCGATGCAACCCGTTCCGTCCTCGCGTCGTTCAAGGATCCGGAAGAGCGACGCCGCGTGGAGGATCGCATCGCGCGGCGGGCCGGTCTCGAACCGGGCCAAGTCATCATCGACGTCCCGCTGCCCGAACTCCTCCTGAGCGAACCGCGGATCGCGAAGACGGAGGTCCCTATCCTCGACGACGGAGAAGTGAAGCCCTTCTCGAAGGTCAGCTCGCTGGGCCGCGCGCTCCAAGTCCGGCAGGTCGTCGACTGGGTCGTCATGGTCGCGGCGCCCGCGTCGTCCGTCACGGCGGTCCGCAAAGCGTCGGCGTCCACGCTCTCGGGATGAACCGCGGAAAACCGCGCGCCATTCCGTCGTTTGTCAACACGGCGGACGTTCGTCGGACAACGCTTAAATAGCGTCCGCCGGATACGAGCCCATCTTGCGGGATGGGATGACCTCGCAGGTTCTGCCGGTGGCGCAATGAATTCGATGCTAGAGGACGTGCTCGCCCGGGAAGGGAGTGGCCCAGCGTTCGAGGACAGCAGGGTCGATGCTGAGCTCGAAGAGATGCTCAGCAAGATGCGGACGAACATCAAGATCATCGGCCTCGGCGGCGGCGGCTGCAACACGATCGGCCGCGTGTATAACGAAGGGATCGTCGGCGCAGAGCTCTACGCCTGCAACACGGACGCGCAGCACCTCCTGCACATCGCATCGCCGAAGAAGGTCCTGCTCGGTCGACGGATCACGAAGGGCCTCGGCGCAGGCGCCCTGCCGCAGATCGGCGAGGAGGCCGCCCGCGAGGCCGAAGAGGAGCTCCGGGCCATCGTCCAAGGCGCGGACATCGTGTTCGTGACGTGCGGGCTCGGGGGCGGCACCGGCACGGGCAGCTGCGGCTACGTCGCGCGGCTCGCGAAAGAGATGGGGGCCCTCACGATCGCCGTCGTCACGCTTCCGTTCCGCGGCGAAGGAAAACTGCGGATGGAGAGCGCGGAGTGGGGACTCGAGCGCCTGCGCGACGCGGCGGACACGGTCATCACGATCCCGAACGACAAACTGCTCGACCTCGTGCCGAGGCAGTCTCTGAACCTCGCGTTCAAATTCGCGGACGAGGTCCTCATGCGCTCGATCAAGGGACTCACGGAAATCATCACGAAGCCGGGCTTGGTCAACCTCGATTTCAACGACGTGAAGACGATCATGAAAGGCGGCGGGGTCGCGATGATCGGCCTCGGCGAGAGCCAGGCCGTCGGCGACAACCGGGCGGTCGAGGCGATCGAGGAAGCGATCAACTCGCCCCTTCTCGAAGTCGACGTCTCGACAGCCCATGGCGTCCTGATCAACGTGACCGGCGGCAACGACATGACGATCTCCGAAGCGGAGCGCGTTGCAGAGGTCGTCCAGTCGAAGGTCTCGCCGACCGCGCGGATCATCTGGGGCGCGACCGTCGATCCGTCGCTCGAGCACACGTTGCGCGTCATGCTCGTGGCGACCGGCGTGAAGTCGAAACAGATTGTCGGGCGCCGCGATCCGTCGGAGGAGCGGGCCCGCGTCGGCGTCGACGTGATTCGCTGAGCGCCGGTCCGTCGCAACAACGACGGAGGAGAGGGCGAATGGCGCCAATCCGGAAACCTTTATTAACGCTCCTCCTTTACGCTGCCGTCGCGGTTGCTTCATTGGCTTCCTCGGGCAGCCGGAGGCCGAACGATGGATTCCATTGTCAGGGAAGTCGTCTCCCGGTCGGGCGTCGAACCCCGGGTCCTTGAGTCCCCCACGCAGACGGCGGGGATCGGCGCGGAGGACGCGGAACTCGAACGCATCCTCGCAAGCCTTCGGACGAACATCAAGATCGTCGGCATCGGCGGCGGCGGCTGCAACACAATTGACCGCCTCGTGGAATCCGGGATCGTCGGCGCGGAGTTGTTCGCGGCGAACACGGACGCGCAGCACCTGTTGATCGTCCGGTCGCCGCACAAGCTGCTCCTCGGCCGGCGAGTGACGCGGGGGCTCGGCGCGGGCGCCCTGCCGCAGGTCGGCGAAGAGTCGGCGCGCGAGGCCGCCGACGAGCTGCGGTCGGTCGTCCAAGGGGCGGATATGGTCTTCATCACGTGCGGGCTCGGCGGCGGAACCGGCACCGGTGGCGCGCCGGTCCTCGCGCAACTCTCGAAGGAGGCGGGCGCCCTCACGATTGCGATCTGCACCTTCCCGTTCCGGGCGGAGGGCGCGATCCGCGCCGAAAACGCGGAGTACGGCCTCGAGAAGCTTCGGAGCTTCGCGGACACGGTCGTCGTGATCCCGAATGACAAACTCCTTGAACTCGTGCCGCGTCTTGCGTTGAATGCGGCGTTCAAGGTCGCGGACGATGTGCTGATGCGCGCAATCAAAGGGATCACGGAGGTCATCACGAAGCCCGGACTAGTGAACCTTGATTTCAACGACATCAAGACGATCATGAAGGGCGGCGGGGTCGCGATGATCGGCCTGGGGGAATCGGACCGGGACACCCGCGCGGAGGAGGCGATCGAAGAGGCGATCAACTCCCCCTTGATCGACGTCGACATCACCGGCGCGACCGGAGCCCTCGTGAACGTGACGGGCGGGAACGACATGAGCGTGTCCGAGGCCGAGCGCGTCGCGGAGATCGTCCAGGGACGAATCGCCCCGAACGCCCGAATCATCTGGGGGGCCGCAGTCGACCCGAGCCTCGAACACAAGCTGCGGGTCATGCTAATCCTGACCGGCGTCCGATCGAAGCAGATCCTGGGGCCTGGCGAGCACGTCCGGCCCCATCCGGGCGTCGACATCGTGCGGTGAGGTCCATGGCTGACATCGTGGACAAGAGCTGGGACGTACAGCGTCGGATCGAGGAGCGGGCGAAGCGCCTCGGGAAAGGCCGGTACGGCCGCGTGTTGAAGATGGCCCGCAAGCCGACGCAGGACGAGTACTCGAAGGTCGTCCTGATCACGGGCCTCGGGATCGCCGCGATCGGCGCGTTGGGCTTCGTGATTTATCTCGTCATGCGGTACGGGCCGAATTTCTTCCGGGGCCTCTTCGGCGTTGTGGGGACCTGAGCCGATGGGACTCCTGGACGACCTCTCGAAGCGGGAGCCGCGACCGGAGCCCAAGCCCGAGCCGCCCGCGGTCGGCCATTACAGCGTGAAGCTGGACCTGACGGAGGAGAAGGTCTCCCTGACCGCGGGGCAGACGAAGGAGTACGCGGTCCTCGTCACGAACACGGGGACGGAAGACGACACGGTCCGGATCAAGGTGGACCTCCTGTACAACTCGGAGCTGCCGGACCCTCCCGAGTGGACCGTCAAGCTGTTTGGTGTCGAGGAGAAGGCGTGGGACGTCACATTCACGAAGGTCACCGAGAAAGAGTTCGTGTTGATCGCGGACGGCCAACGAGAAATCACGCTCACCGTCACGTGTCCGAAGGGCGCGCGATACGGGGATCGTCTGAACGTCGTGGTCAACGCGATCTCGAAAGGCGACCCGGGGGCCTCCGACGTCAAGACGTTGAGCTTCAGCGCGCGCCAGGCCGTGCTCGCGGTGAAGTCGTCGATCGGTCACGAGCGCGCGGTGGCGGACGCGATTTTCGCGCGGGCGAAGGCGAAGGACGTCGGGGTGTTCTCGATCCTCGTCCCTGCGAACTTCCGGGGATACGTCTACGTCGAGAGCATGAACCCGGACCGGTTGGAGGAGGTCGTCCGCGGTTTGCGTCGGGCCCGGGGCGTCGTGAAGGGCGAGGGCGAGTCGACCGGCATCGCCTTCTCCGAGATCGAGGCGTATCTGACCCCGAAGCCGATCGTCAGCGGCATCATGGAGGGGGACATCGTGGAGCTCGTCGCGGGCCCGTTCAAGGGCGAGAAGGCCCGCGTCATGAAGATCGATGAGACGAAGGAGGAGATCACCGTCGAGCTGTTCGAGGCGATGGTGCGCATCCCCGTCACCGTTCGCGGCGACAGCGTCCGCGTTCTCCAGAAGGAAGAGGAGAAATAGGCGTCCGTTGGATGGGGCGTCGCCAAGCGGACATCTCGAGAGCAGCACGCTCCCTGGCTATCCCCTCTTGCCGGGACTCGCCGTGGCGAACGACGATCGCCGCAGGACAAAAACAGTCCGGTAGGTCTGACCGATGTCGACGACGCTTCCGAGCCAGGCGAGCGGTCGTGTCGAGATGTGGACGACGTCGACAAGAAACCGGTTCAAACTCCATGCAAGCAGGTTGACACTGGGGAGTCGATCCACGTGCCAATCGGCCGGGATTGATCCCACGATTTCCTTCTCCGTTGGGAGACCTCGCTGGCTATGTTCCTCGAGCCACGGATTTTCCTCACCTCGGACGACGCCCAACAGCTTGCGATGCACGGCCTCCGCTCTTTCGCTTCGCGCTGTGGGGCAGGCGAGAAACACCAAGCCGCGAGAAACGCGCAGGGTCTCTCGAACGAAGAAGGGGCGCCGGTCCTTCGGCAAATGCTCCACGACGTCTACGGCCACCACGGCATCGAACGATGCGTCGCGGAAGGGGAGCTGATTCCCGGAGGCTCGGACGAAGGATTCGCCTGCAGCCGGGCGTGCGACGGGGCGGATGTCGCAGGTAACCATCGGTGCTCCGAGCAGATGGGCCAGCCCGACATCCCCACGGCCGATTTCAAGGATCCCGGCGCGGAAGGGGATTTGCTCGACAATGCGCCGGTACCTGAGGAGGACGTCCGGATCTAGGGTCGGGAATTCCGCATAGATGCCGCGGACATCCATGACGCGACCCTTCCGGCTGGGCACGTGCATCGATGGAGTGGCAGATAGATGAGTCTTCCTCGGTAGGTTCGCGGTAGGAAACGTTTATGCGACTCGGTTCGCTTGGGCGGCGCCACAGCGCATCACGATGGCCGAGAGACTCAACGTCCTGGTAGACGGGGGTAAAGCGACACCCGGTCCACCGTTGGGCCCGGCCCTCGGCCCCCTTGGGGTGAACATCGTCGAGATCCTCAAGGCGATCAACGAGAAGACGAAATCGTTCGAAGGGATGAAAGTCCCTGTCACCCTGCTCGTCGACCCGAAGACGAAGGCCTTCACAATTGAAGTCGGGACCCCGCCGACGTCCGCTCTGATTACGAAGGAGCTCAAGATCGAGAAGGGATCGGGAGACCCGGGCAAGACGCGGGTCGGCAATCTCTCCCTCGTGCAGGCGATCAAGGTCGCGAACATGAAGGCGGACGCGATGCAGGGGAAGTCCCTTAAAGCGCGCGTCCTCGAAGTCGTCGGCACGGCGGTCTCGATGGGCGTGACCGTCGAGGGGAAGCCTGCGAAAGAGCTGTCAAAGGAGATTCAGGCGGGCAAGTTCGACCGGCAACTCGCGGCCTGAGTCGTGCACAGGCCGACCGAGCACGGGTTTCGGGTAACACGTCATTGGGCCTTCGGCAGGACCTTCCGCTCCGCTCGTGCTGGACGCGCGAGGTCCAAGAGCATCGCCTCGAGCTGGATCCGGACGAAATCCATGTCGCCGACCCAAAGTCCCTGGAGCTTGTCCGCCGCGAACTCACCGTCTCGATAGAACGAGTTCAAGATGAACACTTCCTGGTCGCTTGGAAAGACATAGGTGTGCGCGAGTCGCGTCGTCGAGAGAGGCCGCGCCGGGAAATGAAACTGCACCCGCGTGGTCCGGCCTAGGAGGCCGCTCAGCTCCGCCAAGTCCGACCGGTTCGATTCGTTCAGGACGACACGAACGAGGCGGCGCGAACGCCCGAGCGCGTCGAACAGGAGGCGCAGGATCTCCGGCGCGACGGGGAACGGACTCACGCAGAGGATCTGGCCGCTGCTCGAAAGGATCACTTCGCGGAGCTTGC
>VBMG01000016.1 GCA_005878485.1 Methanobacteriota archaeon
ATTGTCGTACCGCTCTGGACCCTCACCCTCGTGGACTATTTCCTCGTGAAGGCGCGTCGCTACTACGACGACCTCTTTGCGCAGGAAGGAGGCCACTATTGGTACCGAGGCGGATGGAATTGGCCCGCGGTCATCACCCTCCTGAGCGGGACCGCGCTTTATTGGATCATCGCGTTTGGTCTGCCGATCTTGCGCGAAACGATTTCCGCGGCGTTGCCGACCATGGCCTTCGTGGTTGTCGTCTACTATTTTTGGGGCCGCTCGGGGTGGGAAAAGCACCTCCGAGCTCTCCGGGAGGCGCGGCTCGTCGAGGCGAGCGGCTAATCCCGTTGCCGAGCCATGGAAAGCCTATATTCCCGCCTCCCCATCCCTTTCTCTAGGGCGAGCGATTCGAGTTCTCGTCTGAGCCACGATACCATGGTGAAGCGCACGACGAAAGAACTGCGCGGACCGAAAATCGTCGCGGTCCCGCCCGGACCAAAATCGAAAGCCGCGCTCGCGCGAAAAGAGAAGTTCATCACGAACGGCGTGAAGGTCGCCCTTCCCATCGACGTCACCTCTGCGGAGGGTCCCTTCGTGCAAGATGCGGATGGAAACGTGTACGTCGACCTGGGAGGCGGGATTGGCGTTCAGACCGCGGGCCACCGCCCGCCTTCCGTCGTCCGGGCCGCGAAAGATGAACTGGACCGCTTGACGCACATCTCGTTCATGGTGGCGACATACGCACCGTACACGGATCTCGCGGCGCGCATGGCGGAGATTTGCCCGCCCGGCCTGACGAAGTCGATCTTCCTGAACTCTGGGTCCGAGGCGATCGAGAACGCCGTCAAGATCTCACGCGCGGCGACGAAGCGGGCGTGGCTCCTCTCCTTCAAGACCGCGTTCCACGGACGCACGCTCCTCGACATCAGCCTCACAGGGAAGGAGAAGCCGTACCGCGAAGGGTTCGGTCCCCTCGTGCGGGAGGTGCTCCTCGCGGACTATGCGTACCCGTACCGAGACCCGCAAGGGCTCCCACCCGCGGAATGCGCGAAGGCGCGTGTCGAGGAGATCGAACGGCTCATCAACCAACCCGAGGTCGCCGGCCGCGTCGCCGCGATCCTCGCCGAGCCGGTTCAGGGGGAAGGCGGGATGATTGTTCCTCCGAAGGAGTTCTTCCCGCTCCTCCGCAAACTGTGTGACGCCCATGGGATCGTCCTCGTGGATGACGAGGTACAGGCCGGGATGGGCCGCACCGGAAGGCTGTGGGCGATCGAGAACTGGAACACGATTCCCGATATCCTCGTGAGCGGCAAGGCGGTCGGAGGCGGGTTGCCCTTTGGCGGCGTGACCGGGAAGCCGGCGGTGATGGACGTACCAGGCCCCGGGAGCCTCGGCGGGACGTTTGGCGGGAATCCGGTCGTCTGCGCCGCGGCGCTCGAATCGATCGATGTGATTCAGAAGGCCCTCCCGAAGACGAAGAAGCTCGAGGCGCTCATCCGAAAACGACTGGACGAGATCTTCGAAGGCCACGAACGCGTGGGCGAGGTGCGCGGGATCGGCGCGATGTGGGCGCTCGAGTTTGTGAAGGATCGCCGAACGAAAGAGCCGGATGTGGAGCTCGCGCGGGCCGTCCAGCTCGCCGGACTCAAGAACGGCCTCATCTTGCTCACGGCCGGATTCTACAACAACTGCATCCGGTTGCTCCCGCCGATTAACATCCCGCTGCCGCTCATGTCGAAGGCACTGGATCTCCTCGAGGATAGCCTCGAGCTGGCCCTCGCGGGGAAGGCCTCCTGAGGGGCGCTGATGGTCCGAGCCGCCGCGCTGCTTCCGGAGGTGAAGTCGCACTATGGGGATCTGAAGAACTATGTTGGCGGTGGGTGGCGCGCGGCAGAGGCCACGGACTGGCTGGAGGACACGAATCCCGCCACCGGCCACGTCATCGCGCGCGTTCCGCTGTCGACGAAGGACGACGTCGACGCCGCGGTTCAGGAGGCCCTCCGGGGCTGGGACGCGTGGCGGAGGATGCCGCCCTTGGACCGCGCGCGGCACTTCTTCGCGCTCCGGGACCTGATGGAACAGCGGTTCGAGGATCTCTCCCGGGTCGTCGTCCAAGACATGGGCAAGACGATCGAGGAGGCGCGGGGCGAGGTCCGCCGCGCGATCGAGAACGTCGAGGTCGCGGCGGGCATTCCAAGTCTCATGATGGGGTACAACCTCGCGGACGGCGCGGGAGCCGGGATCGACGAGGAGGTCTCGTACGAACCGCTCGGCGTGTTCGCGGGGATCAGCCCGTTCAACTTCCCCGTGATGGTGCAGTTCTGGTTCTGGCCGTACGCCGTCGCGACGGGGAACTGCTGGATCGCGAAGCCATCGGAGCGGGATCCAGCGCCGATGCAGCTCGTGATGGAGCTGGTCCAGCGGGCCGGATTTCCCGCCGGCGTCGTGAGTCTCGTCCACGGAGCGAAGGACACGGTGAACGCGATCCTCGATCATCCGGAGATTCGCGGGGTCTCGTTCGTCGGGTCGAGTGCAGTGGCCAGGCTCGTGTACAGCCGAGCCGCCGCGAAGGGGAAGCGCGTCCAGGCCGGCGGCGGAGCGAAGAACGTCCTCGTAGTCATGCCGGACGCGAAGCTCGACAAAGTCGTATCGAACTTGGTCTCGTCCTGCTACGGCTGCGCCGGCGAACGATGCCTCGCGGGCTCCATAGTCGTTGGCGTCGGGGAAGTCCACGCGGATCTCCGCCGCAAGTTCTCGGACGCCGCGGCCGCGTTGAAGGTCGGATACGGCTTGGACGAGACGGTCCAGATGGGCCCCGTGATCTCGTCGGCCCACCGCGACCGGGTCGTGGGCTTCATTGACCGGGGTGAGGAGGAAGGCGCCAAGGTCGTGCTGGACGGGCGGTCGATCCGCGTCGCCGGCTACGATGGCTACTTCGTCGGCCCGACGGTCCTCGACGCCGTCCGGCCCGAAATGAGCGTCGCCCGGAAGGAAATCTTCGGGCCGGTCGCGAGCTTGTTTGAGTCGGAGGGCCTCGAGGAGGCGGTCGAGACGATCAACCGCAGTCCGTATGGGAATGCGGCGACGATCTACACGTCGAGCGGCAAGGACGCCCGGGACTTCCGGTCCCGCGTGCGCGCCGGGAACGTCGGGATCAACGTCGGCGTTGCGGCCCCGATGGCCTACTTCCCGTTCGGCGGAATGAAGGACTCGTTCTTCGGCGACCTTCACCCCCAGAGCCGCGATGCGATCCGATTCTTCACGGACAGCAAGGTGGTCATCACCCGGTGGCCGTGATTCGTCACCGGGACCCACGGCCGCCCGCCTGCGGCGCGCGGTGACTCGACAACTCTTCATACCTCCAAGTAGAGGTATAGGTTCGGGCATGCCGTTTCCAAGCCGGACTAGGTTTCAACCCGAAACGTGGTACGGAAAAGAAACTACTTATACCCCGGACGCCTCTTGTATAGTGCAAGGATGCGAAGTCATGGCCGAGGAGGAAAGCCCCTGCGAGGGCCCCGGGTGCGGGGCGATGATCGCCTTCGAGGTGATCGGCTCCGAGCTCAAGCTCACGGTCCTCCACAGTTTGCTTTCCGGGCCGAAGCGCTTCAACGAGCTGCGCGTGGCGACGGGCATGTGCCAGAGTTCCCTCGCGAAGACGCTGAAGGAGCTCGAGGAGGTCGGGATCGCGGAGCGGAAGGTCCATCTGGATCGTCCGGTCGCGGTCGAGTACCGCCTGTCGCCGAAGGGCGCCGCGCTGTTCGAGGCGATCCGGGATCTCGAACGGTGGGCGACGCGCTGGGTCATGAATTCGGTTCCTCGTGAGGTGACGCAATGAGTCAGTTTACATCGACAAACGCAAGCGACGTGACATTCAAGCGGGAGCTCCAGCCCGAGCCATCGGGTTCGGATGCCGCCCGCTGCCCGAACTGCGGCAGCTTTGCCCTGTACGTCGACCCGGTCCGCGGCGAACGCGTGTGCGACAACTGCGGTTTCGTGGTCGACGAGAGCCTCGTGGACCAGGGCCCGGACTGGACCACGTTCGAGGGCGACGATCGGATCCGCGCGGGCCCCCCGCCGTCCGTGATGGCGCCCGACAAGGGCCTCGGGTCGATGGTCGGCAACGGCCTCCGGGATGCGAAAGGTAATCCCATCGATGCGCGGTCCGTGGCGGCGTTGAACCGTCTGCGCCGGGTCAGCCAGTGGACCCGCTACGACCGGACGGAACGCGCCTTGGCTCCGGGCCTCGCGCAACTGTCGAGCTTGTCCTCGCGGATGGGCCTCGCCCCTGCGTTCCGGGAGCGGGCCGCGATCATCCTGCGTCGAACGATCGAGGCGGGCCTGTCCCGCGGCCGGTCGATGGACGCGATCGTCGCAGCCGTCGTGTACCTGGCCGCGAAGCAGCTCGGCGCGCCGCGAGGCCTGCACGAACTCGCCGAGGCGACGAGTGTGACCGTCCACCGGATCTCGCTGACCTCGAAGATCATCGGACGCGAGCTCGCCGTCTTCAGCCGGGCCAGCCGGCCGGACGACTTCGTGCCGCGGTTCGCGTCGCAGCTCGGCCTCGACCCGCGGGTCGGGGAACGGGCGCTCGCCCTCGTGGCCCAAGGAAAAGACTCGAAGATCCTCGAGGCGAACTCGCCGGTCGGGATTGCCGCCGGGGCGCTGTACCTGGCCTCCGAGCAGCTTGACGTCGCGCTGACGCAGGCCGAGATCGCCCGCTTGACCGGCGTGAGCGAAGTGACTATCCGAAAACACTATCGTCTACTGAAGGATTTCCTGTCCGAGAAGGAGACGCCATTGGAGGCGGCTTGATCGCGGGGATCTGCCCGACCTGCGGGTTGCCCAAGGAGATCTGCGTCTGCGAGGACTTGGGCCGCGAGACGACCCAGTTGTCCGTCGAGATGGACACGCGCCGCTACGGGAAGGCCGTAACCGTCGTGCGGGGCCTCGAACAGAAACCGGACGAAGCGGAGAAGCTCGCCCGGGAACTGAAGAAAGGTCTCGCGACGGGCGGCTCCGGTAAGGACGGCGTGATCGTCTTGCAGGGCGACCACCGCAAGGACGTCGTTCGTCTGTTACAGGCGAAAGGCTACAACGTTCGCTGACGGCGGCCCTTATCTAGGACCGTTCCCCTTTGCTGCCGTCGCGCAGGTGGTACGCTGAAGGCGGTCGTCGTGCCCCGCTTCGGCGGGCCCGAGGTCCTGGAGGTCGACCGGGATTACCCGGACCCGGTTCCCGGGCCGGACCAGGTGATTGTCCGGGTCCATGCGGCGGGCTTGAACCGACTGGACATTTGGGTCCGCGACGGGATCCCGACCCTGAAACTCACGTTGCCGCACATCCTCGGCGCGGACGGAGCGGGCGACGTCGCGGAGGTCGGCTCCGATGTCACGGACCTCGAGGTCGGCGACCGGGTCGTCCTGAATCCCGGAATCTCGTGCGGCCGCTGCGAATATTGTATGAAAGGCGAGGACTCCGCCTGCGTGGACTACAAGATCCTGGGGGAGCACCTACCCGGAACGTACGCGGAGAAGGTCGCGGTCCCCGCGAAGAACGTCCTGCGGATCCCGACGGACATGGACTTCGCGCCGGCCGCATCCGTCCCGCTCGCGTTCATGACGGCATGGCGGATGCTCATCACCCGGGCCAAGATCCGGCCCGGGGAAGACGTGCTGATCCTCGGGGCGGGGTCCGGCGTCTCGACGGCCGCGATCCAGGTCGCGAAGCTCGCGGGCTGCACGGTCTTCACAACGAGTTCGAGCGACGCAAAGCTCGCGAAGGCGAAGGCGCTCGGCGCGGACGTCCTCGTGAACTACAAGACGATGCCGTGGTCCAAGGCGATCTGGGAGCTCACAGGCAAGCGCGGCGTCGACGTGATCGTCGACCATGTCGGGGAGGCCACGTTCAAAGACTCCGTCCGATCACTGCGGAAAGGAGGCCGGGTCGTCGTCCCGGGCGCCACGAGTGGCCCGATGCTCGAGCTCGACGCCCGCTACCTGTTTTGGCGCCAGCTCTCCGTCCTCGGGTCCACGATGGCGAACCAGCGGGAGTTCGAGGAGGTCATGAAGCTTGTCTTCATGGGCCGCCTCAAGCCGGTCGTGGACCGCGTCTTCCCGCTCGAGCAGGCGCGCCAAGCGCACGAGTACCTCGGACGAGGCGAGCAGTTCGGGAAGGTCGTCCTGTCGATCGACGAGGCATGAGGTCCCGCCCGAGCTCGCTTCCGGAGGGAGACCGCACTAGCGCGATTCCCGTTGGAGCGCCTCGATGGTGGTCAACAAGGGCACGGAACGTGCGCCGTCGGCACGGCGGGGTTCACCGCGACGCGCCTCACGCGTTGCCTTGATCCAGGTTCGCAGTCGGCGTGCGATTCGCGTCCTCATCGGAGCTCGATGGAGCCGCCGATCCGCGATGCCGCGTCGGCTCGCGGCGAGGATCACGCGCGCACGATCCGCGGGAAGGTACTCCCATCGGACGTACGCCGCGAAATCGGGATCCCGGATACGGTCGCTCACAACGTCTCTGGCGTGGAAGGTTGGATACGTGCTTCCGAACATGTCAGAGAGAAAGACGCGGTGGGTGAGGGACTTTCACCCGCCATAGACGGCCGTCATACGACGGGCGACGAGACACCCTCCCCATGGATGATCCAGCGAGCTCACCGTTTTCGGCGCGTCCGCCGCGGTGCGATCCGGGCTCGGATCTTGCGGATCAACTCGGGCGTCTCGGGGAACCGCATCGCCTTGTCGAGGGAAAACACGAGGTCGCCGTCGACTTCGACATCGTAGATGCCGCGGTCGCCGGGGACCAGCCGCAGGTCCGAGAGCGCCTCGCCGAATTCCTTGAGGATCGCATCCGCGTCCTGCATCGCTTTCGGCTGATATCGGCAGGGGACGCAAAAACGAATGACGACCTCCGTCATCGGTCGTGGGGACGGGGGCCGTGCGATAAAAAGGTGAGCCGCCTCAGTCGCGCGCGGTGTCGTCGTGGCCGTGCACATCGAAGGCGGCGAAGCCGCGGAAGGAGTTCAGGAAGTACCGCAGCCGCGTCCCGAGGGAGCGCTTCGGGGGTTTGGGCGGCGTCGGCCGCGAAGCCTTCGCCGCGATCACGAGCC
>VBMG01000230.1 GCA_005878485.1 Methanobacteriota archaeon
CGATGGTCTCTCTGATCGCGCTCGACATCGCGTTCATCTTCGGGGGCGCGTACCAGGTGGAGTGGGTTTTCAACTACAAAGGAATCGGCTGGAGGACGATCGAGGCGATCGGTCATCTCGACTTTCCGACGCTGCAGTTCATCATCGTCATCGGCGGCGTCGCAATCGTCCTCGCGAACCTCTTCTCCGATTTCCTCTTGCTCTGGCTGGACCCCCGGATCAAGATCACGTAAGGGAGGTTGCCGGTGGGCGCGACGGAGGTCGTCACGAAAAAACCGACGATATCGCCGTTCGAGGCCACGCTCCGCGTCGCGTGGAAGCGAGCGAAGCAGGTCGGGACCCAGATCTACCACAGCCGAAACGCGATGGCGGGCCTCATCATCCTCCTCTTCTTCTTATCGCTGGCGATCACAGCCCCTTGGCTTGCCCCGTACCGGCCGACGCAGTCCGTCGCCGACGCCACGTGCAGCACCCTCTCGGTCCCGGCGACCTACCTGCAGCCGCCGTGTCCGGCCCATCCCCTCGGGACGAATTACAATAGCAACGACATCTACTCTCAGGTGATCTGGGGGACCCAGATCTCCTTCATCGTCGGCATCGCCTCCGCGGTCGTCGCGACCGTTGTCGGGACCGCGGTTGGACTCATCTCCGGGTACGTGGGCGGCTGGATCGATGAGGTCCTCATGCGCTTCAACGATGTCATCCTCTCGATCCCTTGGCTCGTCCTGATGATCGTCGTCGCCGCGAAGGTCGGCGTCGTCGATCTCACCGGCCTGATCCTCGTCATCGGCCTTACCGGTTGGTCCGTGACGGCCCGGGTCATCCGGAGTCAGGTCCTCTCGATTAAAGAGCGGATGTTCGTCGAGCGGGCGAAGATGCTCGGGGCGCCGAGCTCCCGGATCCTGGTGCGCCACGCGCCGCGGTCCTGTACAACGCCTGGTGGCTCATCGTCCCCGGGCTCTGCATCGTCTTCCTCGTGTTCGGCTTTTACCTGTTCGGGTACGCCCTCGACGAAATCCTGAATCCCCGACTGCGGAGGCGTTAGGCTGGCCCGCCTGGAGGTCGAGGACCTCTCGATCGAATACACGACGCAGGCCGGCACGGTCCACGCGGTCCAAGGCGTGTCGTTCGATGTTGGCGAAGGGGAAGCCCTCGGCCTTGCGGGGGAGAGCGGTTGCGGCAAGACGACGACGGCTCTCTCCATCATGCGACTCTTGCCGTACAACGGGAAGATCGTGCGTGGCGAGATCCGATTCGACGGGAGGAACCTCGTCAAGCTCTCCGAGCGCTCGATCCAGCGGGTCCGGTGGAAGGACATTTCGATCATCTTCCAAGGTGCGATGAATTCGTTGAACCCGGTCCGGAACATCGGCTATCAGATCGCGGAACCGATCATCCTCCACGAAAAGGTCGAGGAGCCGGAGGCGATGAAGCGCGTTGGGGAGCTCCTCGAGCTGGTCGGAATCAACCGGGAGAGGATGCGGGACTACCCGCACGAGTTCTCCGGCGGGATGCGACAACGCGTGATGATCGCGATGGCCCTTGCCTGCAACCCGAAGCTCGTCATTGCGGACGAGCCCGTGACCGCGCTGGACGTCATGATTCAGGCGCAAATCCTCGAGCTCCTGGAGCGGTTGCGAAAGGACCTGCACCTCTCCATGATCCTCATCTCGCACGACCTGAGCGTAATGGCGGAGACCTGCGACAGGGTCGCGATCATGTACGGGGGCAAGATGATGGAGCTCGGGAAGACGGTCGACGTCTTCACGGAAGCGAAACACCCGTACACTCAAGGGCTCGTCGCGGCCTTCCCCGATATNNCGCCAAGCGGCGTGTTTCCTCTACCCCCAAGTCCCGGAGGTGATGGAACGGACCGTGACGCCGGCAGCCCCCTGATCCGGGTCCGTGGACTCAAAGTCTGGTTCCCGCTTCGGCGCGGCCTGTTGCGCGAGCTCACGGGTCGCTCCTCGCTCTGGGTTCGGGCCGTGGATGGCGTGTCCTTCGACGTGAAACGCGAAGAGGTCTTCTGTCTCGTGGGGGAGAGCGGGTGCGGCAAGACGACGACGGGCAAGGCCCTCCTGCACCTTGTTGACGCGACCAAAGGCGATGTCTTCTTTGAAATTCCCGAACAGGCGTTCCGGCGGTACAAGGACCTCCGTGCGCGCGGCGGGCCCGATGCGGAGGCTCAGACCGACGCGATCCGACGTCGGTATTCCTTCTCCTGGAAAGAACACCTCGCGTGGGACACGAGACAGATCCTCACCCTGCTCGGTGCCGTTGCAGCGGCGTTCATCCTCGGTTTGAATCTCCCCGCGTTTGCCGTCGTCCTGATCCCCGGCGCCCTCGTGAACAGTGGCTTCCTCCTCGCGGCGAGTATCCTGTCGGGGCTCCTCATCGGAGTCGTCGGTTCGCTGCCGCCCAC
>VBMG01000093.1 GCA_005878485.1 Methanobacteriota archaeon
GGCGGGGAGGAGCGAGACGATCCGCATTCGGTTCGGCCCGCCCGATAGCCCCGGGCCGCTAAAAGTGTTTTTCAACCGAAGTGTAGGGAGAGCCCAAGGGGACTGGTCCGCTTGCGAGCTTGGAGACCCGCGAGAAAAGGGGAAGAGGCCGGGTTTGTTCACCCGGCGTTGGTCCCATTGGGGCGGTGTTCGAACCGCTTCGTGGACGACGTCACGATGCCGTGTTCGATCTGACTCTTGCCGCCGTTGACGCCCTCGATCGCCTGCGTCGCGAGGGCGACCGCTTGCTCGACGTTGATGTCGGGCCGGTAGCCCTTGACGATCGTCTCGAGCGCATCATCGGACGACTGGCCGATCGCGAACGCGGAGCCCTTGAACGTCGTGCCGCTCGGGTCCACCTGGATCAGCTGGACGCCCAGCTCGTCGACGCCCGCCACGATGATCGACGCGCCGAACGGACGCACCGCGTACATCGTGAACTCGTGGAGATACTCCGACAAGTTCCGCGAGAGCGTGACGAGGTCGATTGGCTCATCGTACACCAGACGGTGGCGCTGCGCGGCGACGCGAAGCTGGTCGAGCAGCGTGGTCACATCGCCAATGTACCCGCTCCCCGTCGCCCCGACGTGGTCATCGACGACGAAGACTTTCTCCGCGGGCTCCATGAGGGGCCGCGTCGGCTTGACCTGGCTCGAGAGGAGGGCGAAGTCTTTCGTCTTGAGCCCGATCGTCGTCGAGCCGCGGGAGACCGCCTGGAGGGCGTAGTCCACTTGGACGAGCCGGCCTTCCTGGTTGTAGAAGAAGGGCATCCGTCCCATTTCCGTTGCCATCTCAGTTCACCTCCAGCGAGTGACCGTTGGGGATCGCGAGCACGTCCACGCCGTTCCCGCTCCCCGGGTCCCGTTCCATCGCCGCTCGAACCGCCGCCTCCGCGAGCTTCCGTGCCTCGTCGAGCGAGAACTCCTTGCGGAATCCCTGCTCGAGGACGCCGTACGCGATCGGCGAGCCGCTCCCCGAGGACATGAAGTCCTCCGAGGTGATCGCGCCGCTCATGTCACTCGTGTACACGTGCGGGCCTTCGTGGTCGACGCCCGCGACGACGAGCTCCACGTAGAACGGGTTGTAGCTCTTCATCGACGAGTAGACGATGTTCGAGATCAGTTTCGCACTCTCCTTGACGGACAGCGGGTAGCCGCGACGCAACGCGAGGAGCCGGCGCTCGGCCTTCGCGAGGTTCACGAGGTACTCCGCGTCCGACATCGCACCGGCGATCGCCACGGCGGTGCCGCCGTCGAGGGAGAAGATCTTCTGGACCACCTTGGATCCGACGAAGAATCCCTTCGAGGCGCGCTTGTCCGCCGCGAGGACGACGCCGTCCTTGCTTCGTATGCCGACCGTTGTGGTCATGTCGAACCTCGGATCCCTATGTCGGTGGTTGAGTATGTTGACTTGAATCGGGAACCCTCAGTCACACTTCGCGGTGAAAGTCACACGTCGCCTTCCCCGTTCACGGGATTCTGTGACCCTGGACAAATGCTTAATAGACTCAGAAGCCAGTAAGACGCCAAGACGATGGTGAAACTGAGCGAACTAGTAGCTTCCCCGTGGCGAGGCCTCAGCGAAGCCGAGGTCCGTAGGGTGGTCGGAGTTACGTCGAACCTCGTTTCGAAGCTCGATTTCGTTACCGACTGGCGTCTTCAAAAAGCCTACTATCTCGCCGAAGTTTGGTCGATTGATGAGCGGCTGTGTCGACTCAGTGGAG
Organism: Methanobacteriota archaeon; assembly: GCA_005878485.1. Classification (GTDB taxonomy): domain Archaea; phylum Thermoplasmatota; class Thermoplasmata; order RBG-16-68-12; family RBG-16-68-12; genus RBG-16-68-12. The sequence continues at coordinate 1,763 of VBMG01000093.1, forward strand.
CCGACTTTGCTTCCTGGACTCACGGTCCATGGTCGCTTCACGTCCGAGAAGCCGCTGAGATTCTCGAGGCCAAAGGCATACTCGTACGAACAAAGCAACGGGCCAAACGCCGGCCAGAGGCTGAATTTCTGAAGGTTGTCAAGGCCGATCAGCTAGCCGATTTGGGCGAGAAGGACGAAGAATTCCTCGAGTCTGTGTCGAAACAAATGAAATACTTGAGTGGAGAAAAGCTGACCGAGATCGCAAAGGGAACTCAACCTTACACCGCGACGAAACGTGGCCAGTGCATAGACTTGGGCGCCTATCTTGAGTCAGTCAAAAGAAAGCACGAGCAGCTGGCCAACTCGCCTCGAGCTGCAGCGTTGATCGCCGAAGCTAAAGCAGAATAACGGCGCCTCGGCAAGGAGTGCCATCAAACTTGCCGGCCTATCGTCTCATTCGAAAGAAGGTTTTCGGACGCGATCTTTCGAGGGCTGTGCGGAGGGATGCGATCTTTGACCTGAGGGTTGAGCGCCGAATTCAGAAACTAACGGAAAATCCGAAACACCATGGCTATCATGCGGGCGGCCTCATCAAGTGCAACTGGGTTGCTGGGGTCGGAGACTGGGCGATCATCTATGAGATCGAGGAAGCCGCTCAGACTGTCACGCTTCTGCGTTTCCTGAGCCTGGACGAGCTCTAGAATCGCAATCAGTCCTAGGCTCAGGTCACGGGTGGCACTTTGGCGCGATCGCTACGCCCCTACTCGGGCACGACCTCGTGAAGGACCTCGGGCAGCGTCTTGTACCCAAGACGCCGTTCGAACTCGGCTCGGCTCGTGAGGACGTAGGAACGGTCCAGACGTGCCACGGGGCCCTTTTCGTCGTGGGCTTCCACCTGGATCGTGAGGTCCCCGGTCCGGGAATGCTCGACCCCGACCAACCGGAGCCGGGTGCCCGTCGGTACCCACCGCAGGAGCGTCAGGGCACTCGTCTGCACGGGGAGCCCGACGCGGTCATGGAGGCCATACACGGTCCAGTTCGCCACATCGAGCATCGCGAGGTAGAGCACGCCCGAGTGGAGCCGCGCGGGCCATCCTTCGAGCGTCTCGTGGGCGATCAACTCGGTCTCGACCTGTTTGCCTTCTCGTCGGAATTCCAGTCGCAGGCCCCGCGGATTATTCGGGCCGCAGCCGATGCATGGGTTCCGGGAATCGTTTTCGAGGCGGTGGCTTCGACTCGGATCGACGGTCATGGGAGACAAACCCCCCTTCGGACTTTAAGCGTTCACCGAGCGCGAGGCTGAACCCTCGTCCGCTAGGGCGGCACCGGAGGGACGGCCATGAAGGTGGCGGTGTACGTGGCTGGCGAGGTCCCGGCGACGATGTTGTGCGTCTGGGCGCCGCCGTCGGACCACGACATCCAAAGGTACGCCGATAGGCCGATCGTCTGCGGAGAGGGCGCACTGATCGTGAGTGTCGACCCGACAATCACCGTCACGTTGAACGGGGCGGTGCGGGCGGTGCCGCCGACGACGAGGTTGAGCCCGGCCCCACTTGGATTCGCGGTGAAGGTGAGCGTCGTCGTCTGCGGATAGACCAGGACACTCGTCACGTTCGTCAGACCACCGGAGTCCCGCACGGTGAGCCGGAACTCGAGGTAGGACGGGTACTCGTGATCCGGCGCGACGAAGGTGCCCGCCGCCGTCCCCGGGAAGGTCTCAAGATAGTGGGTATGGCATGACGACGGGCTATCCGGGGAGCAGTGGTGGAGGATGACTTGCCAGGAAAGGGCCGAAGCCGGGAGAGCGCCGTCCTCGGAATCGGCCCCCGAGCCCGAGAAGGCGATTGTGTCCCCCACCTTCCACGTCGTGCCGGGCCCGGGCGATGCGATCGTCGCCGTGGGGGGCGTATTGCCGCTGAGAGCCCACGAGACGCGCGCCACGGCCGCCTCGGTGTTCTCGAAGTACTCCACGCGGATGAGGTGGCGACCCGCCGCGAGGCCCATGTCGGCCACGTACGTCGTCGCGGGTTGCAGGATCCACGCGTCGAGGACGATCGAGTTGTCGACCCAAACGCGCATTCCATCGTCCGCCGTCATCGTGAAGCGGTACGTCCCGGCGATGCCGAAATCCCAGTTCCCGGTCCACCGCACCGAAAACGTGTCCGGGTCGATGCGGGGGTCGGGGGACCCGAGGCCCCAATCGAAATCGATTGTCGGATCGGTCCGATTGAATATCAGGTTCGTCAGGTCGGCGTTATCGAAGTAATCCCCGCGGAACGCGTTGACCGGAATCGCGTCGGGCGGCGGCGGAGGTGGCGTCGGACCTCCGAAGGTGACGCGGCGGATCGTGCCGCCGTTGTAGTCCACGTAGAACAGATCGCCTCCGGGTCCGATCTGGAGGTCGACGGGACCGGCGGCCGGCGCCACGAAGGTCATCCGGTTGTTCGGATCCGGCAAGCCGTTCGCGCCGGGGAACATCACCCAGATGCAGTTCCGGGAGTAGTCCCCGAAGAAGAGGGCTCCGTTGTACTCGGCGGGGTACGAGCCCCCGCCGTAGAACGCGAGTCCCGTGATCGACGAGGAGCCCGCCGGACACGTCTCGCCCGGGAGGATCGTCGCGCTGTGGTTGTACGTGTAGTACGGCGCAGCTACGGCCGCCGAACCGGCCACGTAGAGGTTCTCGCAGATGTTGAGGTTGGCGCTATCGTAGCCGGCCTGGCGGTCGTTCCCCTCGTAGCACGGCCAACCGAAGTTCTCGATCGGTACGTCGGTGGGGCTCACGAATCGATCGATCTCTTCCCACGTGTCCCAGCCAACGTCGCCAATCCACAACTCATTCGTGCCGGGCCGAATCGTGAACCGGAACGGGTTGCGAAGGCCGTACGCCACGATCCGCTGGGCGTTCGTGTCCCCGGCCCCCGGGTTGCCGGCCGCGGCGGCTCCGGTCGCCGGATCGACCCGGAGGATCGCCCCGTCCAACGTCGTGGGATCGGAGATCGTCTGGAGGTCTTGGCTGCGGAGCGCCCCGCCCTCGGCGGTGGGAGGCGCCATCGTGCCTCCCGGGGGATCCCCGCACGGGTTCCCCACTTGGCCGTAGTCCACGTAATTGAAAGAGGCTCCGTCGCCGCCGGAGACGTACAACATCCCATCCGGGCCGAACGCGAGGTCGCCGATCGAGTGACTCGGGTACTGCTGGCACCAGTCCTCGATCAGCACTTGCTCGGGGCCGGTCATCACGTTGCCGGCGGCTTGGAGGCGTGACAGTCGCCCGCTCACGACGCAACCGTTCGTCGTGGGCCCCGGTGGGGTCGGGCACGGGTCCGAGCTGACCCCGGGCTTCCCCCATCGGGGAGCGGTGCCCCCGATTACGGCGTCGTGGGTGTAGAGTGCGTAGACCCACGGTTGGACCGGGAAATTGGGATCCAACGCGAGGCCGAGGAGGCCGCGGTCCCAGAAATTGTGCGTGTTCGTCCGCAGGTCCGCGAAGATCGTCGGCGACGTGGCGGTGAGGTTGTCGAAGACCTTGATGATCCCGCTCTTCTCGGCGACGAAGACCCGGCCGTCGGACGCGAAACGGACGGCGGTTGGCTCCGTCAAGCCGCTCAAGGCGATCGAATCCTGAAAGCCGCCGGGGAGGGTCGCGGCAGCGGGCGCGACGGTTGGGGAAGAATCGATGACGGGAACGGTCGGTAGGCCGTTCCAAGAAACGGCCGCCAGGGGGACAAGGAGCACGAGGAAGGCAAGCGTAATTCCCGCGGCGAATGGGATGAGGCCACGGGCGCGGTGCGAGGATCCGGTCGTTCCCCGCGCCGTCGCATTTAGCCACATGCGCATCAGAAACGGTGGGTCTGTGAATGAACCCGGCGGGGCGAATGGGTTACGAACGTTTCACCTGTGTTTACAATTGGGGCATCGCACACGCGTTCGGAAGTAGCCCTTCGTGCTAGGCGCTGTCACGCGCTGATTCCGCGACCCGTGTTCGAGGAAATCTCTCGCGACACGTGGTGGAACAGCTCGTACCCGAGTCGTGTCGCCTCGTCGAGTCGGCTCGGTGAGTCGACCCTCGCGTTCATCGTGAGCTGACCCGGCCGGACGAGGATTTCGATTCCGAGGCTGTCGTCCTCCAAGGCCCAGCCGAGCCGGAGGCCCTCGTCGGCCTCGGCGAAGCCGTACCACCGCAACGGCCCGATCCAGGTGCCCCGAAGCGCTCCGACGAGCCCCCGCAGGTCAACATGGGCTGGAAGCGAGGTCTGGAGGATCGTGACGGTTGGTTCCGCGGGCGGGAGGGAACCCGGACTCAGAATCCCGAGGGCGCGCCGCGAGACGCGATAGCCGAGGTCCGTTCGCTCGACCAATTCGTCTTGGGCGAGGCGATGCAGCGCGCGGGACAACTGCTCCGGATGGATGCCGAGCCGCCGCCGCAATCCCTGGAACGCGACCTGGGTGGACGGGTCTTGGGAGAGGAACTCGAGGACCTCGCGGTCATGATCCCGCAGGTCGTCGAGCGATGCCCTCGCGGCTGGGTCCACGGAGGTCGGCACCATGCTAGGCCCGCTCAGGGCGGCGGTTCACCTTAAGTCTGAGGGTCCCGCGTCGCGCGACTGAGAATGAGCTCGGTCACGCTGCGAGGTGACCATGGTCCACGACGACTTTCTTGCCGACTCGGACCGTCGCGTTCGTCAAGCGGCCTTGGAAGCTGAAGCCTGACGTGTTCTTCCCCCCATACTCCGTGTTGTCGCCGATTCCGATTTCCACAGCGCCGGCAACGAGATCGTCCTGCAGGAAGCCATATCGCACTTCCGGATTCAGGCCGAGCTGCAGCCAACCCAGGCGATCTTTCGCCCCCGTTGCTTTGTCGTACTGCGTCCGAATCTCGTCCGCGTTCGAGCCCGCGGTCCAAGTGGCCTTGCCCGCCTTGAATTGGAACGCGACATCCGTGACTTGAACCCCAAGGTATGGGACGGGTCGGTCGAACCGGACGACGCCTTCCGCGGACGTCTCATCGGGACACACAATCACGTAGCCCGGCGGCACACCCGTCATAAACTCGCCGTCCTTCACGTCCTGCGCGTCGACGATGCCGTCCTCGACCAGGGCGCCGCGGCCCTTCAATTCGCAGACGAACTGCGTGCCGTTCGGGGCCGTTACCTCGACCTCCGCGTCCCGTGACAAGAGGGCGGCGAGCTTCTTCCCCTTCCGCGAGATTGGGGTGAAGTCGATCGAGCTCGCGCGGAGGATCATCTCCCGCCACGCGTCGAAATCGTACCCATACACTTGGGCGCGTTCGCGGCTGACGTATCCGAGGAGCACCCGTGCGCCTCGGAGGCCTGCTTTCCCCGCGCGGCGATACCATTCGGAGTTGTACCCCGCCGCGGCCGCCGACTTGGGGAGATTCTTCCGGTACCGCGGGAGGTCCGCGGGGCCCGGGAAGAATACGTAGGCATCTGCCTTCGAAAGAGCGGCCCATTCCGACGCGGACACCTGCCCGAGCTTGGCGGTGGCGAGCGTCTCAACGGATCGCCAATACGCCTCCTCGTCCTCCATGAGGAACATCGGGTGGGCGCCGACGGCGCGAAGCTGGTAGACGAGCTCCTTCGCGGCATCGAGGGCGTGGTTCCAACATTCGACGATCACGTTCTCCTTCGACCGGATGTGCAAACTTCGGCGGATGATGTTCTTCGCGAGCGCCTCATATTCCGACGTGGGCAGTCCCCCGGCGTCGAAGCCGACCCGCGGATAAATAGATACGCCCTCTCGCCCGAAGCGGCTTACCGCAGGTCACGGATGCGGTCTTCCGAGGCGGCGATCGGCGCGGAACGGCCTGAGAAACTTTCGCAACGAGAACGCGCGACGCTCCGAGCCATCGCGGACACACTCGTTCCGTCCCTCGCAGAACCTGTGGATTGGCGACGGGAGCCTCCTGCCTACCGCGCCCGGAGTGAACCCGATGATTTCGATCATGGCGCTTGCCGCGCGAACGACAGGGTTCGTCCACGAGCGGATCGCCGCTACTCCTCGATGAGCCAGAACTCGTTCCCGTCGGGATCCTTGAACATCGCATAGGTGCCCCAGTCTTCCTTCGTCGTCGGCGTCGTGAACTGGACGCCGAGCTTGCGCAACGCCTCTTCTTCCTTCTTGACGTTCTTCGAGACGAAGGAGATCCCCGAGTTCCCCGGTTCCAGCGGATAGTACCCCTCGCACAGGTGGAAGGCCATGTTCTCTTTCTTCGGGCCCACCGTGATCCAGTGGCCCTGATGGTCCCGGATCTCGAAGCCGAGCTTCTCCGTGTACCACTTGGCCGATTTCTTCGCATCGGACACGACGAGAGCGATCGTGGTGAGGCGCATCATGGCCGCGGGGATTCGCTCGGCGTCCATAAAGGCAGCGGACCAGCGGAAAGGCTGATGGCCCCTCGCGGAATGTGCCGGACATGGCGACCTCTCGCCGCCTTGAGCTCGCGAAGACCCTGGCGGGGCAGCTCCGTACGCGCGAGGGTCGGAACCTCGTGGCCGTCGGGGTGTATGGCTCCGTCGCTCGCGGCGAGGACCGTGCGCATTCCGATGTCGACGTGCTGGTTGTGGTCCGCCGCAAACGGGCGGCGATCCGTCACTTCGTGCGGGACGGCATCCTGATCACGATCCTGCAACAAACGCCGCAGGAGGCGAGGGCCGAGGTCACGGGCTCCCGCGGGGACCTGAACGCCGCCCTCGGCGGCTGGCGTTCGTTGAGACCCTTGTACGATCCGTCCGGGCTCTTGCGCAAGCTCATGAAGCGGGCGAGAGACCCGACCGAGGCGCAATTCCGGGAGGCGGCGCGCCGGGCGCTCATCGAAACGTACGAGGATCTCGGGAAAGTTCGGAACGCCGTCGATGTCGGAGACGAGCAGGAGTCGCGCGAGATGGCGGTCTGGTACGCCGGGGCCGCCGCGGGCGCGCTCCTCGACCTCCATCGTCACGTCCTCCGGACCGGCCGGCGTGCGTTCATCGAGATTCGCCGCTATGGCGCGGTGGGCGAGGCGATCCGACGGCTCCGGCACGAGACCCTGTCGCTGGTCGAGACCCGCCGGGTCGCGGAAGCCTCGTGGGCGGGCCTCCTCGCCCTCGCCCAGCGGAAGGGCGTTCCCCTCCCGAAGTTCGCGGGGCCTCGCGGAAGTCTTTAGGCTGGAGAATCCGTTGACGCCGCGGAGAGAGGGTCCGACATCGGCGTCCTGAGAGTCGCCGCGCTCCAGTTCGGGTTGGATTCGGCAGGCGCCCTCGGCTACCTCGCCGGCCTGTTCGTCTATTCCATCGCGGCCGCGATCATCCTGCCGATTCCGGTCGAAGCGTTACTCCCGTTCTACCCGGAGATTCACCCTGCGATCAAGGCGATCGTGCTCGGCCTCGGGAAAGCCGTCGGTGCAATCGCCGTCTTCTACGTCGGCAACAAAGTGAACCCGTTCATCGAGCGTTGGATGGGCCGCCATCCATGGGGTGCGAAGATCCTGAAGGCCATGGAGACGTTCGTCCGGCGGACGGGTTGGATCGGCCTCACGATCCTCCTCGCGATCCCGTTCATGAGCGATACCGCCGTGAACTACTTCTACTCCCTGCTGAACGAGGACGGCCACGCGATCGGCCGTTGGCGATTCGTGCTCTCCAACCTGATCGGCGGAATCGCCCGGGCGTACATCTACATCCTGATATGGGTCCGGCTCTTCCCGGGATGACGCGGGTCGGGTCACTTCGGCGCAATGCCGCGCTTCGAGGCCCGGGCAAACGTCTCCAAGAACCCCCACGTCAGGTCGCTCGCGGTGATGATGCCCTCCACGTTGTCCAGGCGCGTCACGACGACCCAACGCGTGTTCTGCTCCAGCATCACGCGGGCCGCAGCGCGCAACGTGGTGAGGGGGCTGACCGTCGCGACCGGCGAGGTCATGATGTCCCGGACCAAGACCTTCCCGGGATCCTTGCCTTTCGAGGTGACCTCCCACAGGATGTCGCGGTCCGTGACGAGACCGATCGGCCGGCCGTGCTCGACGACGACGAGCCCGCCGATCTTCTTCGCGGCCATCCGTTTCGCGGCTTCGAGGATCGTCCGGTCCGGGTCGATGACAATCACGCTGCGCGTCATGACATCTCGGACAAAGACCATCGCGCGACCGTGGGAGGATAGCGTGTCACTGCATCAAGAAGGCCGTCCCGCGCAGGTGGCATTGGGCGCGCATTCTTATATTCCGTGAAATATTCCCAACAGTCCTGCCTGTGGGCGGGGAGGTTGGTTGTCAATGCCAGGAGAGATGATGGGCGCCAAGATGGTCCAGTGCGACTGCGGCTTCATGGTGCAGAGCCACAACGAGAACGAGATCGTCAAGATGGCTCAGATGCACGTGAAGGACACGCATAAGTCGGACTTGTCGATGCGGGACGCGCGGGCCATGATGAAACCCGCCATGATGATGCGGTAGCGCGCCCCGATTTGTCTGCGGCCGTCACGCCGCGGTCGACGGAATTTCCGCCGCGTCGGCGGTGGCCTCGCTTTCTGACCACGGGAGCCGTTGCCCCAGCGGGCCAAGCCGGTAGCGCTGCCGGCACTCGGGGAACCGCGAGCATCCCAAGAACGCCCATCCATTTCGCGCCTTTCGACGCACGAGCCGTCCGTCCGCGCACGCATCGCAGGCGCCGTAGTCCTTCTCGAAGAAGGTCGCGTCGCGAACCCAGCGCCCCAGGGACTCGCGATGGGCTCTCAACTCGGCCAACACACCGTGGAGCGCGTGGCGCGATTCCGCCACGACCTCGCCCAGGGTCGCACGGCCCTCCGCGATATCGCTCATCCGGTCCTCCAGATGGCGGGTCATGTCCGGCGTCGTGACGTCGGGGCCATAGATGGCCAGGGCGTCAACGAGGGCGCGACCGGCGGCCGTGGTCCGGATCGATCGGCCGCTCACGTACTGTCGGCGAAACAACAGGTCCAGGATCTCGTGCCGCGTCGATTTCGTGCCGAGTCCGAGGCGTTGCATCGTCAATAGGAGCGTTCCGGCGGTATGGAGGGGCGGAGGCTTCGTGCGTTCCTCGACGATGCGAATTTCGCCGAGGGGGAGCGCGTCGCCCTGCCGCAACTCGGGCAACGCCGATACCGGATTTTCGTCCGGGAGGATCTCGCGCCACCCCGGATCGACCGTCGTCTCGCCGACCGCGAGGAACTCGGTGTCGCCAACCCGGAGATGGGCCTCCGTGACCGCGGAGACGCTCGCGGGCGACAGCGTGGCGAGGAACCTGCGGGCGATGAGGTCGTACACCCAGGATCGGAGTCCCGCGCGTCGCTTCGCGGGCGCGGCGGTCGGGTGGAGCGGCGGATGATCCGTCGTCTGGATCGGACCGCGACTCACCGTCAACTCCGAGCGAGCGAGCAGCCTCTCCGCATAGGCCGCATACGGAGACTCTGCCATTCGTCCGAGGATCTCGTGGAAGGCCGTGGACGGTGGATAGACCGTGTTGTCGGTCCGGGGGTAGCTGATTTCTCCGCTGACGTACAGGGTCTGCGCGGCCAGCATCGCCCGGGAGGGGTTCGTCCCCTGTCGGGAAGCTTGCGCCAGGAAGGAGGTCGTATTGAATGGCGCCGGAGGAGGGTCGCGGCGTTCCCGATGCTCAACCCGTTCGACGACGGCCGTGTCGCCGAGGCTCGCAAGGGCCACGAGGGCCTGCGCCCCGTTTTGGTCCCAGAACGGCCCGCCGACGGCGGTCGCCTCGATCGGCGGGTCTCCCGCAGCCAACGTGACGTTCCAGAAGGGCCGGGCCACGAAATCCTCCCGATCCCGTTCCCGGTCCGCTGCGAGCCGCAACGTGGGGGTCTGCACCCGGCCCGCGGAGAGCAGCTGTCGGCCGGAACCGCACTCGAGCGTGAGGAATCGTGTGAGCACCGCACCCCAGGCGAGGTCGATTCGCTGCCGCGCCGCGGCCGCCTCCGCGAGAGCCCAGTCCGGCTCGACCAAGGTCTCGAACGCGCGACGGACCTCGCCGGGCGTCATCGCGCTGAAGCGGGCGCGGCGGGCTGGGAGGTCAGGCTTCCGGCCGCGGAGGGTCTCGAGCGCCTCGACGCCGATCAGTTCCCCCTCCCGATCGTAGTCCGTGGCGAGGACGACCTCCTCGATCGTGTCGGCGAAGCCGCGCAGCGCGTCGTGGAGCGCCACGGGCATCTCTTCCCGGACGGGCTCGAGGTCGATCAGGTCGTCGAGGTCCGTCCGGGTCCAATCGCGGGCCGCCTCGGGATAATCGAGCTCGACGACGTGTCCGCGGAGCGGAAACACGATAACGTCGTCGCCATGGATCGAGAACGTGAAGTGGCTGGAGCCGTCTGCCCGGACCTTCTCAGCCGTCCCTTCTGACAGGATTTGGGCCAAGCGGCGGGCGGCACTGAATTTCTCGGCGAGGATGAGCCGCCGCAACCCGCGGGCTCATTCGTCTACCTGATACTTAATAATGTTGATGTCGGACCGCGACTTTTCGCGGCTCGGTTTGGATGCCATCCATCGCTCCCGGCGGACGGCCGCTATCGAATGAGATTTCAGCTCGGTCGTGAGACTCAAAATTCGATGAGGCTGGACGGCTCCTCAGGTCGGAGTCGGCGCAGCGGATGGCGACTCAGGGCCAATTGTAGCCGCTCGGCGACGAGGGCCGCAACACGTTCGTCGTCGAACGAGATGAACGGTCGCACGCCAAGCTCCCTCGCGATGGCATCGGCTTCCCGCGGGTAGCGGCTGATTAGGTTCGAGAGGGCCATCGATTCTGCCATTCCCACTGAGCGAGCAGAGAGGAAGCGCTCGAGAGCGAGCAAGTCCCGCGCGTACGTTGGGTCCGGCTCATAGCGTGGTTCGAGAATCGCACGGCGGACGAATGCCGTGCGGATCGAAGTCTGATCCAATTCCGCCATGGGCAATCGTCGCCGACACAAACGGGGGGTTATATTTTTTGCCGTGAGATTATCCGTCAGTTGACGAACTTCCCGGCATCCGTCGAAGTCCCGTGATTCACGGGTCGCTGCAATCCCGGGTATACCCGCAGCGGCGGCAAATCAATTTGCAGTTCCGCTCGTAGGTGGGCCCGCCGCAGACGTCGCATTGATCCGGAGTCAGCGGCGTCACCTCCTTCGGCAATGAAGTCGGGTTCCGCGCGGCGGGCATGTCGTAATCGCTATGGCGGTCCAGGAGAAAAATCTCGCCGATTCGTCCACCTCCCGAACGCAGCGTGATATAGTCTCCGGGCGATGCAGCATCCGGGGAGCGACATGTCGAAGCTTGCCGAGAACCTGGTGCGCAACTGCTTACGGATTCGATCGACGGATAATGTGACCGTGTTCTTCTATCCGCACAACATGGCCCTCGCGGAAGACATTGCCACGGAGTGCTTCCGCGTCGGCGCGGACGCCTTGCTGAACCTCTACACGGACGCGTACTACGCCGCGTATCTCAAGTATCTCCCCGTGGAGAGCTTGCGGCAGCCGTCCGTGTACTGCCGCGGGCTGACGGAGCTCTCGACTGCCCAGTTCTGGGTTGGAGGGGCGTACGACCCCTCCATCTTTCGGAAGGCCTCGGCGGAGAAGCTCGCAGCCGCGGACGAAGGCGAGACGGCGGCCCATTTCGATGTCGCAAGGGAGCGGAAGGTCCGCGGGTTGAGCGTCGACCTTGGGCTCGCGACCGCTCCGCGTGCCAAGGCGTACGGCTTCCCCCTCGCCCGCTGGAAGCGGATGATGACCCAGGCTTCCTCGGTCTCCGCCGCGAAGTTGGCGGTCGATGGGAAGCGCCTCGCGGCGAAACTCGACACGACAGCGAAGGCGCGGATCACGGCGCCGAACGGAACCGATCTCGAAGTGGCCCTCGCGGGTCGCCGCGCCCAAGTCTTCGACGGCGTGGTGGACGATGAGGACATCGCGGCGGGCGCTCTCTCGGCGAGCATCCCGGCCGGAAGCGTTTCCGTCGCGCCGCAGGAGACGAGTGCGCACGGCGTCATCGTGGGAAGCGTGCTGAGCCCGTGGGCCGGCCGTTCGATCCGACGGCTGCGGTGGGAGTTCCGGGACGGACGGCTGACCACGTTCGATGGAGATGCGAATGCGAAGGCCCTCGCCGCCGTCTATGCGAACGCTGCGGGGGACAAGGATCGCGTCGCCGGGCTGTCCATCGGACTGAATCCGAAGGCCGAGCTCGGGTTCCTCCAGAACGCGATTGTGCGAGGCGCCGTCACGATCGGGGTCGGCGCGAACGAGGATCTCGGCGGCGTCAACAAGTCGTCGTTCTTCTTCCCGGTGACGGTTCCGAACGCGACCCTCGAAGTCGACGGACTTTCTCTCGTCCAGAACGGAAAGCTCGCCGTCTAAGACGAACCTGGCTTCCGCTGGCGAAGGTCTTCGAGGACCGCGATTGCGGCGTTCCGCCCGGGCGCTCCCGTGACGCCGCCGCCCGGATGGGAGCTGCTGCCGCACAGATACAGACCGCCGATCGGCGTGCGGTATCCCGACCAGCCCGGCACGGGACGAAACGAGAACAGCTGGTCCGGCGTCATGTCCGTCTGGTAGATGCACCCGCCGGGGAGGCCCCATTCTCGCTCCATGTCCAGCGGGGAGATCACGTCCCTCCGTTCCACCGCGTGGCGGAGGTTCGGCGCGTACGCGGTCAGGGTCTCCAGGATCGTGTCGGCGACCTCGTCCTTGCGGTCGTCCCACGTGCCTTCCCGCAGGCGGTACGGCGAGTATTGTGAGTAGATGGACAGCGTGAATTTCCCCGGGGGTGCGAGGCTCGGGTCGGTCACGGAGTGCAACACGCAGTCGAGGAACGGCTCCTTCGACGGGTTGCCCCACTTCGCGTCGTCCCAGCCCCGCTCCAAGTAGTCGATGGACGGACAGATGTCCAAGTAGCCTTGGTGGTGCGGTTGAACGGTCTTCCCGGGACGGCACGTGAAGTCCGGGAGTTCGGTGAGCAGGCAGTTCACCTTCGTCACGACGCCGCTCGCGCGGATCCGATGCACCTGCGCGAGGAACGTCGGATCGATCGCATCGGGTTCGACGAGCTTCTCGAACGTCGTCTTCACGTCGACATTCGCGAGGACCACGGGGGCCATCTCCCGCGTTCCGTCCGCGAGCTCGACGTCGGTCACGTGCCCTCGGCGCGTCCGGATCGCTCGGACCTCGGTCGATGTCCGGATTTTCGCTCCGTGATGGACCGCCGCGGCGGCGACGGCTTGAGCGATCCCGCCCATCCCGCCTCTTGCGTAGCCGAACGTCTGCTTGACTCCGTTGATCTCGTGGAGGAGCATGTGGCCGAGCATCAGCGCGGTCCCGGGCGTCCGCGGTCCGGCCGGCAAACCAATCGTCGTCGCGGTGGCGAGCATCGCCTTGACTTCCTCGGACTCAAAGAATTCGTCGAGGAGGTCCGCGGCGCTCTGCAGGAGGATGCGACGGGCGAGTTCCTCGGCCTCGGGACCCTTGAACAAGCCGAGCAAATCCGGCAACGGGGGTGGCGGCTCGAGGACGGTCGCCTCGATGAGCTCCATGACCTCGGTCCAGAAGGCCACGTACTTCGGATAGGCCGCCGCGTCCTTCCGAGAGAACCGCGCGAGTTCCTTCTCGTTCCGTTCCGCATCGTTCCAGAGGAGGAGCGAATCGCCGTTCGGGAACGGCAAGAAGAACTGCGGGTCGAACAGATGGGCCTCGTATCCGAATCGCGTGAGCTCGAGGTCCCGGATGATCTCGGGTCGCAAGAGGCCCGCGGAGTACGCGAGCCGCGAGAACTTGACGCCGGGGAAGACTTCTTCCGTGATGCAGGCGCCGCCAACGATCGGGCGGCGTTCGACGACGAGGACACGCCGTCCCGCTTTGGCGAGGTACGCGGCGGCGACAAGACCGTTATGGCCCCCGCCGACGACGATGGCGTCCCAGATGCCATCCATGGGGCGGGGAGCGCGGGATTCGTATGTATCGTTAGTGGGGGAAAGTGTGGTCGGGCTGCTCCATCAAACTATAAGCGGCTGCCTTCCTTCTGTGTGCCGTGGTCGCAAAAGGGGGCAGCCGCCGGAAAGGCTCGGGCGGGATCCTCGATAAGCTGGAGAAGGGCGTGGTCCTCGGCGACGGGGGTTACCTGCTCGAGCTCGAGAAACGCGGGTACGTGCAGCCGGGTCCCTTCACGCCGGAGGTCGTCCTCGAGCATCCGGCGGCCGTCCGGGAGCTCCATCAGGAATTCCTCGATGCCGGCGCGGAGGTCCTGCAGTCCCTCGCGTTCTACGCGAGCAAGGAGAAACTCGCCACGGTCGGGTATGCGAACAAGGTGCGAGACATCAACCGCGCCGCGGTACGGCTCGCGCGCGAAGTCGCCGGCGACAAGGCCCTGGTCGCCGCAAACCTGAGCCTCACGTGGCAGTACGACCCGAAGGACAAGCGGTCGGCGGACAAGGTCCGCCGGCTTTTCGACGAGCAGCTCGAGGCCCAATTGCGGGAAGGGGCCGACTTCGTAATCGCCGAGACGTTCTCGTGGCTCGGAGAGGCCACCCTTGCCGTCGAGCGAATCCTGCGGACGGGCATGCCATCGATGGTGACCGTTTCGTTCGACAAGGAGCCGCGGTCCTACGACGGTTATTCGCCGGCGGACTGCGCCCGGGCCCTGCGCGACTTCGGCGCGGATGTCGTCGGAGTGAATTGTCTGCGGAATCCGCTGCTGCTCCTACCGATTGCGAAGGAAATGCGTCAGGCCGTGACCGGGTTCGTCGCCTGCCAGCCGACCGCGTACCGGACGCCGCGTGACGTGCCGGACTTCACCGCGACGAAGGAGTTCCCGTACGAGACGGAGACCCTCGTGCTCTCACGGAAGGTGATGGGCGCGTACGCCGCGGAGGCGAAGGCCGCGGGGATCAATTACATCGGCTCCTGTTGCGGCTCGATGCCGGTCCATGTCCGCGAGATGGCGCGGGCCCTCGGGAAAGCGCCCCCGGACCGGACGTGGCGAGTGGACTACAAAAAGCCGATGTCCGCGTACGAGTTCTACCAACACCGAACGTGAGGCCGCGATGCCGGCTCTTTGTCACTCCGTGGCGTACCTCTGAGTAGAGGTATGCTTCCGCAGGAGAACGACCGGTCGACCTCAACGGAACGGGTGACCGCAGAAGAAGCAGAACATGTTGTCCGCGTTCACCATCGTCCCACAGCTCGGGCACCGCTTCTTGGCCCCGGGCGGGATCGCTGTGGTTGGCACGGCAGACGGGCTCGCCGGCGCGGGAGCGGATGGAGGTGGACTCGCGACGCGCGACGGGTACTGTGTGGCCGCCAGCGGGATTGGCTGTTGCGCGGGCGGGGGTTGAGGTTGCGGCGCCGCCTGGACGTAGTAGGTGGGCGGATACATCGTCGCCGGGCGTGCAACGGCGCGTCGGGCCCTCGCCGCGCGGCGCTGCGGGATGAAGGCGACGACCCCCGCGAGCACCAGGATGAACAAGGCGAGGTACAGTAAGTTCGATGCGAGGAGCTGGTACAGGACGAAGAGGAAGTCCGGGACACTGGAAACAGTCACGACTTTCTCCTGGGATTCGTACAGGTTTCCGTTGACGGTCGCGACGACTTTGAAGTACAGGGTGCCGGCGCCGGAGGGCAAGGACAGTCCGCTCGCGGTGTACGACTGCCGCGTCTGTCCCGTTTGCGCCGGCGTCGAGTTTCCAAGTCTACCCGACATGGTCCCCCAGACGACGTGGGTGTCCGATACGGCCATGCCGGCCGGTCCCAGGACCGACCACGTCACGTCGAACTTCGAGCTGCTCGATACGGACGACGGGAAGGAGTTCACGTAGATGAACGGCGTATTGAGTGCGTTGAGCGCGTTCCACGCATTCACGACACCCCAGCCGTAGTTCGTGTTGTATCCGTTCCCAACGGGTTGGACCGCCGTCCGGTTCAGGATGTCCCACACCTCCGAGTTGGTCAGGCTCGGGTCCTCGGAGAGCAGGAGGGCTGCGGCGCCGGTCACGAAGGGTGTCGAGAACGAGGTCCCGCGAAGGTAGTGGACCGCGTTGCCGTTGTTGCTTCCGTCCAGCGTGAGGATCCGGTCCCCCGGAGCGGAGAGGCTGAGACCGGGACCGAAGTTGGAGAACGATGCACGCGAACCCGTCTCATCGATCGCCGCGACGGAAACGACGTTCGGGAGGCGCGCCGGATAGTCGAGCGTCCCCGTCCCGGAATTGCCGGCCGCGGCAGTGATCAGCGCGCCCTTGGACCACGCATAGTCGATTGCGAGTTCGATGTCCGTCGGTCCCCCGAACGACTGGTTCGTCCCGAGGGAGAGGTTGATCACCTTCGCCCCATGGTCCGCGGCGTATCGGATCGCCTGCGAGACGTTGAACGAGGACCCCTGGCCGTTCGGACCGAGCGCCCGGACCGCCATCACGCTCACCTGGGCCGTGCCGGCGATCCCTTGGCCGTTGTCCGTGATCGCCGCAATGACGCCCGCGACCCCGGTGCCGTGGTAGATCCCATTCGGGTCGATGTCCATCGGGTTGCTGTCCCCGTCGACGTAGTCGTGCCCATGGCTCCCATCGATTGAATCCGTCCACATGTTCGCCTGGATGTCCGGGTGGGTCCACCAGACGCCCGTGTCGACGACCGCGACGACGACCGAGCTATTCCCGAGGGTCACGCCCCAGGCGTTCGGTGCGCCGATTGACTGCAGTCCCCATTCGTCCACGTAGAACGGGTCGTTCGGGAACTCCGTGTGAAGCGGGAAGTTCGTGATGAGGGTCGGCTTCGCCGTCGCGCCCACCGCGGCCCCGGGGACGAACGCGCCCGCGATCGCCAACACGGCGATAGTGGCGGCGAACCGCCGGACGAGGGCGCTCATTCGGGCCGACAACGGGGGAGGCCTCCGCGATTTCGAGGGGCGGAAGTGAGCTATGTCCCGCGCCCCCTCATAAACCTCTGCCCGTGATTGTCAGCGGTTGACATCCGAGCGCTGTCAAAGGCGCTTCGCGAGTTCCGCGATCTTCGCGCTCGCGCCGCCTTTAATCGGTGTGCCGTGCCCCATGACGACATTTTCGAAATGGAATTTCGCGAGCTTCTTGATCGACTCGCGGTGTTGGGTTGGGTCGACGTTGTACTGGTCCGGCATCGGCCGGAGGCCCGATTCGTTGTTCACGGCATCGCCTGCGATGCAGAAGGAACGCGTTTCGTCGAGGAGCGACATGCTGCCGCGCGTGTGACCCGGGGTGAAGATCATCCGCAGACCGTCGTGGACCTGGCCGTCGTCGAGGGGCACGTCCACGATGGTACCGGGATGGCGCTGGATGCCGGGCGGCCCGTCGTAGACGCGCTTGCGGGCGATGAACTCCGCTTCGACGCGCGACGAGGCGACCTTCGCGGGCGAACCGTGCTTGATGGCCGCGAGCCCGCCGACGTGGTCCGGGTGGGTATGGGTGATGAAGATCGTCGAGAGGTCTTTCGGCTTCACTTGGATCCGCGAAAGGTAGTCGAGGACTTTCCCCGCATCCGCGTCCGCGGACGTGTCGACGAGCACGAGTCGGTCGTCGACGAGGAGGGTCGTCGTCGCATACGTCTCGATCACATGGACGCCCTTTAGGAATTCCATCGTCCCGCCCGGGGAGCCGACGACCGTCCGCGGACTTATTCCTTTCGTGCGCTGCGTTGCAGCACGATGCAACTCGTCGGGTTCTTATGGGGCGGCCGACTTACCCGCTGCGGGTGCGGAGCATGGCCCTGACGGATGTCTTGGCCCGCGTCGAGGCCGACTCGGAGAAAGCCCTCGAGGTGCTCAAGGAATACGTCCGATTTCCGACGATCTCGGCTCACAAGCGTGCCCAGCCGGAGACGGCCGCCTTCGTGCGACGGCTCCTCGCCGAGAACGGGTTCGAGGCCCGCGAGGTCCCGACGGAGGGCGGCCCGAACGTCGTCTTCGGCCAGATGATCGTCGACGAACGGAAGCCGACGCTGCTGATGTACCAGCATTACGACGTCCAGCCCGTCGACCCGTTGAACGAATGGAAGCGGGATCCATTCGATCCCACGATCCAGGATGGCAAGTTCTGGGGTCGCGGCTGCGCGGACACGAAAGGCAACCTGATCATGCAGCTCCTCGCGGTCCAAGCGTGGCAGTCCGTCGAAGGGCGGCCCCCGATCAACCTGAAGTTCGTCGTCGAGGGGGAGGAAGAGGTCGGGAGCCCGCATTTCGCCTCCTTCGTGAACGCGAACAAGGAGATCTTGGGCGCGGAAGGCGCGACGATCGAGGGCGGCGATCACCTCCACGAGGGCACGCCGAAGATCGAGCTCGGATGCAAAGGCATCCTCTACGTCGAGATGACCAGCCGCACCGCGAAAGTGGACCAGCATTCGTCGTACGCGGCGATCGCGCCGAACCCTGTGTGGCGACTGATCCACGCGCTCATGACGTTGCGCGACGCGAAGGGTCGAATCAAGATCGCCGGCTGGTACGCCGACGCGCGGCGCCCGAGCGCCCGCGAGTTGCGGTACCTGCGCGCGAGCGCCTTCAAGGCGGAGGCCCTCAAAGAGTTCTGGGGCGTCTCCGAATTCATCGGCGGCGGGAGCGATTTCGAGCTGCTCCGGCGCCTGATCTATTCCCCGACTTGCACGATTTGCGGCTTCGTGAGCGGGTACATCGAGCAGGGCACGAAGACCGTGAACCCGGCGGTCGCGAAAGCGAAGATCGACTTCCGCCTGGTCCCGAACATGAAGCAGGAGGCGCAACTCACGAAACTCCGGGAGCATCTGACTTCGAAGGGGTTCGGCGACATCGAGCTCTCTCCCGCGAAGGAGTCCCTTGAGTCCGCCGCCATCTCCCTGAGCGCCCGGGTCGTGAAAGCCGCGATCAAGGGCTCCGTCGATGCATACGGGCGGGAGCCGGAGGTCTGGCCTTGGTCTCCGGGCGCTTCCGCCCATGGGTTCTTCAACAAGGTCGTCGGCGTGCCATCGATTTCCGGCCCCGGCGTTTCGTACGACGGCTCGAACTACCATGCGCCGAACGAGCACTTTCGCCTCCCGGATTTCGTCGGCGGTGCGAAGCACATGGCCGCGATGTTTGCCCGGATGTGAGCGGGCGCGGGGTCGCCTCGACCGGGAGGGGAACGGCCCCACAAACCCTTAAGGCCCCCCGGGAGTTCGCCCCGCGCAATGGACACGGATGTCAACCTCTGTAAGGTCGAGGACATCTCGGACGGCGGGATGAAACACTTCGAGATCATGGGGTACGATATCCTCGTCGTGCGGCTCGAGGACCGCTTTTTCTGCGTGGATGCGGCCTGCACGTACAAGTGGGCCATGCTGACAGACGGACTCGTCGACCGGGACAAGCTCGTGATTA
>VBMG01000129.1 GCA_005878485.1 Methanobacteriota archaeon
AGGATCCGGTACAGCTGCTTCCGCCCGAACGCGGGCGGGACCCAGTCGAGGACGTCCCGCTGTACGATCAGGCCGACGCGGTTCTTCGACGCGAGCACGTGGTCCGCGATCCCGAGTGCGGCCCGCACGCCATGTTCGATCGGGTTCTCCGTCTCCGTGCCGATGAACGACTCGCGCCGCGCGTCGACGACGATCACGACGTCGCCGGAGCGTTCCCCCTCGTACTCGTTCGTGAAGAGCCGGTCGAGGCGGGCGGAGGCTTTCCAGTTGATGCGGCGTACCTCGTCACCGGCGACGTACTCGCGGACGCCCCAGAAATCCGTTCCGGCGCCGATCTGGCGGGAGGCGACCTGCCCGAACCACGGGCGGGTGCGCCGCGGGCCGAGCCGCGCGCGGCGGAGGTCCTCCATCGCAGGGGCGACGACGAGGCGCGCGTCGAGGCGGATGACCGCGTCTTCGGCGCCGAGCGCGAGTGGATCGAGGGACCGCACGCGGACGGGGCCGATTCGGAAATCGCCTTTCACGGCCGAGCGCAGTGTGTAGGTCAGCGAGACGTCGCCGCGGTTCTCCAGGGACACGACCGCATGGTTCGCGCCGCGGACGACCGCGAGCTCCCTCGGGAGCACGTCAACGATCTCGACGAGGTCCAGGGCGGGGCCTTCGTTGCGAACAAGGAGATGGACCTCCACGGGATGGCCCACCTCGGCCCGGTCGCGGGAGAGGGACCGGACCGCGACGACCCGGGGCCGGACGGGCGGAAACAACGAGCCGAGCGCGAGGACGATGATCGGCGGGAGGGCAAGGAGGACGAGCTGCCAACTCCGGAGCGCGAGCCCCGCGAGGAGCAGCCCGAGTGCGGCCGCCGCCAGGCCGCTCGCCAACGGCGTACGCATGTCACGGCACCTTCGGCACCGGGACCTGGCCGAGGACGTCCGCGAGGACGGCGGAGGTTCGCACGCCGCGGATCCACGGGTCCGGCTTCAGGATGAGGCGATGGGCCAGGGCGGGCATCGCGACCGCCTTCACGTCGTCCGGCGTCACGAAGTCGCGGCCCGCCACGGCCGCGCGAGCCCGGGCGGTTTTCAGGAGTGCGAGGGAGCCCCGCGGGCTTGCCCCGACTTCGACCTGACTGTGGGCGCGGGTGCCCGCGACGATGTCGACCATGTACCCTTCGACCGCGGAATCCACGTGGACGTCCTCGATCGCGGCCTGGAGGGCGCTCACCTCCTTCGGCGACGTCACCGGCTCGATCGTGGCATCGTCCGATCGGCGTTTCCGTCGCCGCTCGAGCACCTCGATCTCCTGCTCGCGGGTCGGATAGCCCACGTCGATCTTCAGGAGGAACCGGTCGACCTGGGCCTCCGGGAGCGGGTACGTGCCTTCGTGCTCGATCGGGTTCTGGGTCGCGATCACGAAGAACGGTGGGTCGAGGCGGAACGTCTCGCCTTCGAGGGTCGCCTGTCGCTCCTGCATCGCTTCGAGGAGGGCGCTCTGCGTCTTCGGCGGCGCGCGGTTGATCTCGTCGGCCAAGAGGACGTTCGTGAAGACGGGGCCGCGCCGCAGCACGAAGTCGCCGGTCTTCCGATCGAACACGTACGTCCCTGTGATGTCCGCGGGGAGCAGATCCGGCGTGAATTGCACGCGCCGGAACGAGAGGCCAAGACCCGCGGCGAAGGATTTCGCGATCAACGTTTTTGCGAGCCCCGGGACGTCTTCGATGAGCACGTGGCCGTCGCCGAGGACCGCCCACAACACCCGTTCGAGGACCGCTCGCTTGCCGACGATGACCGTCTCGACCGCGTCGAGGAGATCCCCGCCGATGTCTCGGACGGCCGCGACGTTCACCGCCACGCCTCCATCCGGTCGAGGACCCCGTGAAGGGCCCGCGCAAAACCGCCTCGGACCTGAGCGCGGTAGATCCAGTCCGTCCGTTCGTCAGGGTCGGCTGGGTCAACGTAGAGGAAATCGACGAGGGCCTCATCGACGAAGACGCGGCGCAGCGCGGCCGGGTCCCGTTGGAGCTCGCGTATGCGCTCCGGCGATAAGCCATAAGAGAGCCGCACCCGTTCCGCGAACGCGCTCCGGGCGCGCGACGCGACGAGCGCCTGGCTGTACGGGAGGCCGCGGGCCGCGCGGCGAACCGCCGCGGAGAAAATCTCGAGCTCCCCACCGCGGCTCACGTCCGGGGATCGCGGGGCGACGAGGGGCGTCGGCTCCTCCGTCCGCCGACGGATCGCACCCCAGGCGAAGGTGGCGAGGACCGCGACCGCCACGACGGCCAGGAGCCAGCGGACCAACCCGCTGAACTGCGCATAGTAGAACAGGATCCCGAGGAGGATGGCGAACGCCAGGACCAGCACGACGCCGGCAAGGGGGATCCGGGTCAGCCGCGGGAACTCCGGCCCCGGGGGATGGCCCGTCCTGGCGGAGAGCCCGCGCGAGAACATTTCACGCCTCCAGCGCCGCCCGGATGCCCGCGAGGCTCTCGATCGCCCGTCGGCGATCCGCCTCGCCGAGCGGATGGACACTGTACCGCGCTTCCTCGAAGAGGGAGGTCAACGTCCCCGACGCGTCCCGGGACACGCGGAGCCGCTCGACCGCGAGATGGTCGAGTTCCCGCGGGGTGAGGGCACCCTGGGCGGTAATCCCGCGAGCTCCGAGCAGGAGGCAGAACCGGCGGAAGCACGCGAGGATCGCGGACCGCACATCCGCGCCGAGCTCGAGCTCGTCGATGGCATCCTGAACGGCGTCCGCGGCTGCGTGGCGGGCAGCGGGCTTGTCAACGGATTCCTCCTCGAGTTCACGCGGCCCCATCCCGCGACGGAGCAAGGCGACGAGGAGGACGATCGCCGCCAGCACGGTGATCGCGAGGAACACGCCAACGGGGGTGCCCGCCGCCGCAGGCCATCCCGTCGCGTTTTGTGTCCCCGGATCCGCGGGCGGGCCCGCCACCTGGGCAGACTGCAGGGCATGGACGAGCCGCGGCCAGAGCAACAGGAAGAGAATCGCGAAGCCAAGGCCGAGGAAGGTGGACAGGATCTGCCACCACGAGAGCGGTTTCGGCGGACCCCGCGTCCGCTCGGGTCGGTGGAGCAGCCAGTGGACGATCCCCGCGACGATGAGGCCTCCGAACGCGACGAGGAACAGGTCCGTGAGGAACGGGTCGAACGACCCTACCGCGCTCGGCTCCGTCCCCCCGGTGGACGGCCCGGGAAACGACTCCCCGCCCGTGTCAAGGTTGGCCAGGTTGAACGCGAGCCCGGCGACGAGGAGGACCGCGAGGAACAGGAGGACGGGGATCGCCCACGTGGGCCTCCCCCACCGGAGACGGGACACCTCCATGCAAAGGCGGTCACCGTTCATAACGGTTTCCCGGAGGCATGCGACGCGGGTTCCGAATCAGGCGACGCTGAGCTCCGCGAAGAACCGCTCCCGCCGCCGCTCGCCGAAGAACCGGAGGCCTACGGCCGCGACGAGGAATGCCGCCGACGAGACGAACGCGATGAGCCCGCGGGTCTCCGGCTCCGAGAGAGCGTCTCGCTGGGCCGAGGGCGCCGACGCATTCAGGAGGGGAGCGCCGGGCGTGAGCGCGCCGGACGCAAACAGGACGTAGAACACGCCGATCCCCGCGAGGACGACCGCCGCGGCGAGGGCGAGGGTGATCGCGACCCTCTCCGGATGCAGGATCTTGCGGCCTTTGTCGGAGAGGGAATAGTAGATCCACTTGCGGCCTTC